>JBJTNS010000318.1:0-16341 GCA_046074245.1 Chitinophagaceae bacterium
TAGACTTTTTGTCAATAAAGGTTAGCGAATACTAAAAGGTACATAAGTTTTTGACTCTTATTTTTTGCAATTCTTAATACATTTAAAATTTAATTTACTATTCTTTAATAATCTGTTTGTGGATATTCCCATCTTTGCTGAAGACAGTTAAGATATACATCCCAGAAGGCCATTTTTCTGTTGTGATAATATTCTCACCTTCTTTAACTATGCCCTCCCAGATGATCATTCCGTTTATCGAATAAATGACGGCCTTGCTATTTTCGAAGTTCGAATAAATACTTATATGCTGTTTGGCTGGTAATGGATATACAAAAATAGTTTCATTGAGGAATTCTGAAGTGATTTTTAAATTATTGCATTGAAAGAAGCGCCATTGACAAATTACAGTATCGCAATTGTTGCAGGTGTCTGTGATCTTCACACAATAATTATGATAGCCATTTCTAATTATTGGAGTGGTGAAATAGTAGGTGTTAGAGACAATCTGACTGTCAACTTTCCAGACAAATTTAAGACAAGAATTATTAGAGTTCTGATTCATGGCAATATATCCGGTGCTTGAATTTCTGTAACGGATGCCGTTGCAAGAATCGAAAAAATTAATTGCAGAGATTTTATTTTTCCAGTTGCATTTACTTCCAAAACATGAAATGGTTTTTGTTGAACAAAATGTGGTGTCACATTTATTGCAGGTGTCGGTTACTTTCACACAAATGTTATAAGTGCCGTTTTGTGTAATAGACTTATGCATCACATATCCAGTGCCTGCAGCTGTGCCGTTTACCGTCCAGCTGTATTTAAAGCATGAAGTATTGTGTTGAAAAGAAATATATCCGTTCACATTAGCACTGCTGTTGTTTTTGCATGAATCCCAGGTAAACATGTATGGCGTGCGGTTTTTCCAGTTGCAAGAATTTCCAAAACATGAAATGGTTTTTGTAGAACAAAATGTGGTATCACAATTATTGCAGGTGTCTGTTACTTTAAGACAAATTGAATATGATCCATTCTGTGTGATTGTCTTGTATAGAACTCTTGAATTTGAAATCACTATTCCATTAATTTTCCAGGTGTATTTGAAACACGACTGAATATTGGAATTAAAATAGACATAACCATTCAGAACAGCATAACCACTCTTACACGAGTCCCATGTTAAAACCGTTGGGTTATTGCTTTTCCAGTTGCAAGCTGTCGCGTAGGATTTAGTAGGGAAACCCAGACTTAAAATAGTTAAAACTGTAACAGTCAGAAGATTTTGTATTTTTCTTATCATAATACTCTGCAATAATACTTGTTTTAGACGCTGGTTTTATTGAATGGTTGTATGAGGTGTTAAAATTATTTTTTAATTTGATTTTAAATATTTGTATTTCCCGTCGTTTTCAACTTATAAAATAATATTTTTGCAGGATGAGAGTATTTTTGTTGTCAGTGTTTTTGTTTATCGCTAAAGCTGGCGTTTCTCAATCTTATCCATTCTTTGCCATTGCCAACGGTGGGGTTATTATGTCTGAAAAAAGTGGAGTAGTAAGTTTTACTGATTCAACAGTATCTGTTACAGTAGATGGTTCTACTGAAAAACCAACTGTGTGGAAAGTAACATCTAAATCTGCTAATGTTTATCAATACAATGCGGGTGAATTTACCATCTCTGAAGAGAAAGGTAAAGCTGATGGGAAGAAATTTAATACCATCATTTACATGACAATGCCAAATGGCTTAGGGGGTACTCTAACCCTGAAATATGTTTGTATGATCAAAAAATAAACTTTTTAAAATTGATATTACCTCCATACTTAAATCAGGGCGACACCATTGCTTTAACAGCAACTGCCCGCAGTATCACTGCAGAACAGATTGCCCCTGCCGTTCATGAACTTGAATATGCCGGCTTTAAAGTGTTAATTGATGAGGATTTATTCAGGGTAAGTAATCAGTTTGGTGGTACAGACGCTGAACGGGCCGAATTTTTTAACAAGATGCTCTTAAACCCTAAGGTTAAAGCTTTATGGAATGTTAGAGGGGGATATGGCACCGGGAGAATGGTGGATGGAATTGATTTCGAAATTCTGAAACGTCATCCCAAATGGTTGATTGGCTTCAGCGATTTCACTGTTATACATTGTCATGTTTCCAAACAAGTTGAAATGGCAACTCTGCATGCCACAATGCCAGTGTTTATGTGGGATAAATCCGGAGACGATCTGTTGCAGGTTAAAAAGGCTATCCAGAGTATGCTGGATGTTTTGATGGGTAAGAGTATCATTATGGATATCAGCGCTGGTCCAGCTTTTAACGTCCAGCCTTTTGCCGGCGAAATAATCGGAGGGAATCTTTCTGTGCTTTTAAGTGTTATGGGAACTGCTTCAGAACCCGATTTAGAAGGGAAAATTCTTTTTATAGAGGACCTTGATGAGTACTACTATCATATTGATAGAATGATGCAAACTCTTAATCGATCAGGTAAATTAAAGAACCTGAAAGCCCTTCTTGTTGGCAGTTTTATTCAGATGCACGATCATACTATTCCTTTCGGATATAATGTAGAGGAAATTATTCAGGACCATTGTCTGCAATATGGGTATCCTGTTATTTTTAATGTAAATTCAGGACATCACCTCGAAAATATTGCCTTGCCATTTGGCGTGCCTGTGAAATTTCAAAATGGAATCCTTACCTTTGCCACTTCGTGAGAGTCGTCATTAAACAAATAACCAAGTTTTTCATCATCGGTGTTTCGGCGGTGCTGGTTGATTTCATTATCTACTATATGATGTCTGATCTTATGGGGATCAACACAGATGTATCTAAAGCCGTTGGTTTCATGATTGGAACTGTTTACACGTATTTTTTAAATAAGCGCTGGACCTGGAAATACACAGAACGTAGCAACAAGGGGATGGTGCTTAAATTCGGAATCGTTTACGCAGTTTCCTTTGTTTTCAATATTCTCATCAATAAATACGGATTGGAATTAATTCCTGATTTTAATATAGATCTGGGTTTAACATATTCTGATGGTAATGTTCAGAATATCTTCTCAATTAAAGGAGATAAATTTCTGGCTTTCTTTTTTGCGACAGTAATGAGTGCCGTTATTAACTTCATCGGACAGAAGTTTTTAGTGTTCAAGCAAGTTCAGGTAGATCCCAAAGACGAGACTAATATTGAGGTCTTTTAAGTATTTCTGAATATACTACCGCTTTCCTTAGATCAAATTCAACAGGCGCCATAGCCTCTTCTGTAATTTCTAATTGGTTGTTTTCAGCCATTCTTTTATTTCTTTCTTTAAAAGCTGAAGGCTTCAAAAGGGCGCGTTTAGGTTTTTCTCTGAAATCAGCAAAAGCATCTGACTTCATCGGTTTTCTTGGAGCAGGAGGGGTGTAATTAATGGTTCTTTTTGTCTTAGCTTCTGGGGTGTGACTGGGAGCAATGTGTTTAGTCTTTGGCTGAGGTGCTGGTGTTTTTTCAAGCACAACTTGCTTAGGCGTCTGACCAGATCTTGCTTCCTGCAAGGATCTCTGAAGTTCTTTGAAAATTTCTTCAGAAGTTTTGCGGCTCACAGGTCGTTTATTGATTTGCTTTTCCTTCTGCTTCTCCAGTTCTTTTTTATACCACGTTGATAAAACGTAGCCAACAATCATCAATATGAAAAATAATGGTTTAATTTCGCAGTCAATTTTATAAGTCAATATTAGGATTAAATTTTGAAAGCACAAAAGGTTATTTTACTAATGGGCGGAAATCAGGGACGAGTGAATGAAGTTCTCGATAAAGCCATCAATCAGATCCATACAACTACAGGAAAGGTGATTACCCGTTCGATGCTTTATAAAACAAAGGCATGGGGACCAGTAGCTCAGCCAGATTTTCTCAATGTGGCAGTTTTGATGGAGACCTATTTAACTCCTCAGCTTTTATTGAAAAGACTGCTCGATATAGAGCAAAAAGCAGGTCGGCGCAGAGACGTAAAGTATGGTCCCAGAACTTTAGATATTGATATTTTATTTTATGGGAATTCTGTAATCAGGCAGCCACAACTTCAAATTCCTCACCCCGAAATTCCTAACAGACGATTTGTGCTGGTGCCACTTGCAGAAATACTCCCGAATCTGGAACATCCTGTTCTGAAGAAAACAATTGATAACTTACTTAATGATTGTCAGGATACACTGGAGGTAAATGTATGGCCGTAAGAAACCTGATCGAATTGCCTTTATTTTGTTTGCCACCACTTGAGTGGTTCAGGCAACTGGAAGAAAATTCTATTCTCAGAATTATCAATTACAATAAGTTTCCTGAAGATGTCAGATTCAGGCGCATCGATTTTGCAGGTCAGCAAGGCAAGCAGCTTTTTACGATACCTCTGGTGCAGGAAAGTAAGAAGGGAGATTTCAAATCTGTGAGAATTTCTTATCAAACCAACTGGCACAATCAATTGATCAATGCTCTTCAAACTGCCTACGGTAAAAGTCCGTTTTACGAGTACTACGACTACCGGATTGAGCCTGTTTTTAAAAACGCTCCATCAAATCTATATGATTTAAATATGGAATTGCTTCATTTTATGTTGAAAGCGTTTAAAATTGATATTGAAATTGAAGAGATTGATGGACAAACATTTTTTGAACCTGAATTCAAGATCGGCAATTTACCATATTATCAGGTTTTTCAAGACAGGAACGGATTTATTGGAGGACTTTCAGCCATAGATTTTCTTTTTAATGAAGGCTGGGAAAGTTTCCCAATTTCGGAGAAATAGCTAATCTTCTAGTATACAATGAGATAACTATTTTTTAGTAAAAAAATCCTAAAACGGCTTTAGCAGCAACCTGTCTGCGTTTCAGCGATATTTCTACAAATTTTCCGAAAACGGATAATCGTCTAAGTTTGTTGCTGGGAGGGGGTTTGGAGGTTTTTAGAATTTTACCACCTTCCAGGTCTTAGACCTGGAAGGTGGTACTTTTTTTTTAAACTTTCCCCAATTCCCTTTGGGGGATACCCCTAGCAAAATTGTATTAAAGGGTATGAAAGAACAATTGCAAGCCAATTTATTTACCAAATACCTGGCAGGACTGTGCTCTTCAGAAGAAGAAGCTTTCCTGAAAGAATGGTTGAAAAGTAATCCGGCCAATCAGTTATTTTTGGGATTTGTTCAACAGAACATTCCTCAATCTCTTCGTTTTTCTAAGTAAAATGTCTGACCCGAATTTAAAACATTTGCCGGGATTCCTGCTCGAGAATCTTAGTATAGACAAACCTCTGTCTGACAACGAGAAAGCTGTGCTCGAAACTATCTGGTCATCGAGCGCTAACTTTCAATACGAAGCCGCTGATACAGATGCTCAATGGTCGAAGTTTAAAGCTCAGATTGACCAGTCTCAAACATCCGGTAAAAGAAAACAATTTGCCATGTTCAGATGGGCCGCCGCCGCAGTCGTGCTTATTGTTGCCGGTATCGGTATCAGTCAGTATCTTGGAGGCGATGACAAAGGATTTACTGCTATTTACCACACAGGGAATTCTAAACAAACAGTGCATTTGCCTGATGGTTCAGATGTAATCCTCAATGCACAGACTGAACTTGTCGTCAATACACTTAATGCCAGTAAACGCGAACTGGTTCTGAAATATGGTGAAGCTTTTTTTAAAGTGTCTCACAACAATACACCCTTTTCTGTTAAAACTGTGAAAGGAATAATTACCGTTCTTGGAACTGAATTTAATGTTAATGCTTACCCCAAAGAACTGTTTTCTGTTTTCCTCAAACAAGGTAAAATTGATATGACTTTCTCGGGTAAAACACTAACACTACAACCTGGACAGTGTCTTCAGGAAAATTCAAAACATCAGCTTCAGCTATTGCAACTTTCTGATAATAGAAACTATGCCTGGTTAGACAATAAATTAGTTTTTGATAGCACCGCTTTATCCGAAGTAATTACTGTTCTCGAATCTACCTACAAGGTTAAATTTGTATATGATCAGCAGATGAAAGATGAAAAGATTAATATCACTATCGAAAATCTGACCGCCGAACAAGTGGCCGAACTTTTGTCGAAAACTCTTAATAGCAAAGTTAGTGTAGAATAAAAAATGAATTTGTTGTAAGTCCCGTAAACACTAAGGGTTCAATAAATCAACAATTTCAAAACGTTTTTTTACCATTCCTTTTACTTAACGTCTGTCTAAAATTTAAGCATAGCAGCCTAAATCTCCCTAATATTCCTTAAATTAGTTTAATTTAGCACTCTAAATGCTGAGGAAAGCTATTTTGGTTGTTGTCTTAATAACGACCGCGATTTCGGTCACGGCCCAATCAGGTATTCTCAGTCAGAAAATCACTTTAAAAATTAAAAAACAATCTTTCTCTGAAATCTTAAAGCAGATAGAAACTGTTTCGAAAGTCCCTATAAGTTACAATCAGAAAATACTGCCAGGCGGGAAATACAGTTTATCTGTTGTTCAGGAGGAACTTAGTGTTGTACTGGTAAATCTTCTAACCCCTCATAAACTTAATTACACTGTCTTATACGGGCGTTTTGTTGTAATTGGTATGGAAGAAAAAAAGCCTGTTAGGTATACAGTTTCAGGCTATGTTTATGATGATAGCAGCGGCGAAAAACTAATTGGAGTTTCAGTATTCAATCAATATACTCTAAAAGGTACCAATACCAATCAGGATGGATTTTACTCATTAACATTGCCTGCAGATAGTGTAAAACTGGTTTTTTCTCATATGCCTTTCAGTACTCAGATAATTGCTTTGAATCTGAATTCAAATACCAGCTTAAATGTTATATTAAAAGATAATACCGACTTCCCTAATTTTACAGTTAGTTCTAAACCAGATAATCAGATTAACTATAAACCCGACGAAATCAATCTGAACGCCAGAACCATGAAGCAGTTTCCTGTACTGTTTGGCGAAACCGATGTGATGAAGGGGCTTCAGCTTTTACCAGGGGTTAGTTCTGGAAATGATGGAACTATAGGTCTAAATATCAGGGGAGGAGGCGCCGATCAGAATCTGATTTTGCTGGATGATGTTCCTGTATATAATCCATCGCATATTTTCGGATTTTTCAGTGTTTTTAATTCAGATATTGTAAAAGATGTCAAACTTATAAAAGGTGGAACATCTTCAAGATACTCCGGTCGTTTGAGTAGTGTTATTGATGTTCGCTCACTGGATGGTAATTCAAAAAAGTTAAAGGTTCAGGCCTCGGCTGGTGTCTTGTCTTCTAAACTCACCCTGGATGGTCCGCTCGGAAAGAAAAAGAAAACCACCTTTATCCTTTCTGGCCGGCGCTCTTATATCGATCTGTTTAATGCCGACATTATAACTCCCTTTTTTAGTTCACAGTTAACTCCCCTTAAAACAGGGTATTATTTTTATGATGCAAACGGTAAGATCAATCATCGTTTTAACGACAAGCATCAGTTGTCATTCTCGTTTTATACAGGAAGAGATAATCTGTTTATCAAGAATTCTTTCAATATTAAAAATTCCCAGAAGGAAATTTCTGAACGCGACAGACAAACAATTTTCTGGGGAAACCGCATTTATTCGCTGCGCGATCATCATGTTATCTCCCCAAAACTTTCTGCATGGGTGAATGCCTCTTTTACCACCTATAATTTCGGGAATGAATCTTCATACGAATACACCGAAAATACTGATACGCTGCAGATCACAGATGCCTACAACTACCGCTTTGTTTCCCGAATTCAGAATTCAATTCTAAGTTATAATGTCGACTATAAGTATACCGATTGGTTAACGGTTAAAGGTGGCGCTGGCGCAGTGTTTCACAAGTTTAGTCGCGAAATCAATTCTTCCGCAAATCTTGTTAACCGTAAGATTTCTGAAACCTCCGGGAATTCAATCAACGAATACAATTCTTATCTCGAGTTCAACTGGAAAATCAGGAGAAAATTAATGATAAATTCGGGCTTTCATCAGGTTGTTTATGTGCTTAAAGATAAAAATTATCAGGGATTTCAGCCACGACTATCTCTAAATTACAAATATAGAAAACACTGGTTGTTTCATGGGGCTTATCAGAAAAATCAGCAGTTCCTGCATCTCTTAACGGGTACAACAGCAGGAATACCAATTGATTTATGGCTGCCATCAACTAACAGTGTTGCTCCGGAGAAAAGCAGAATGATTAGTGGAGGGGTCAGTTATACCAGAGGCGACTATCAGTTAAATCTGGAAGCTTTCAATCATAAAATGGTCAATTTGATTGACTATAAGAACCAGGCTAATTATATTGATATAGATAATAACTGGGAACAAAAAATAACAACAGGAAGTGGATTGGCATACGGTTACGAGCTGTTGCTGGAAAAGAGAAATGGTAAAACTAAAGGATGGGTAAGTTATACTCTGAGCTGGAATAACAGACAGTTCAATGATATCAATGGCGGCAGAGTGTTCCCATATAAGTACGACAGAAGACATAACCTGGCATTTTTTATCTCTCACGAATTTAACAGGAAAATAGATGCAAGTATGAGTTGGGTTTATACTTCGGGTGCCAATTACACGGTGCCTGAACAGGTGTATTATTTGCATTCCGGACTATCACCAAGTAATATTATTTATATTTACGGTGATCGGAATAATTATAAGTTTCCGAACTATCACAGAATGGATTTTGGGATTAATTTTAAGAAAGTCAATAAACATTTTTCAAGACATCTGAGTATCGGGGCCTACAATGTCTACAACCGTTTGAATCCTTTTTATATCACACCTTCCTATAACGAGAAGGGTGACAGGATATTTGAGGCTGTTAGTTTGTTCCCATTTATTCCTAGTGTCAATTATAAAATTACATTTTGAAAACAATAAGTATCTATATCATCCTGATCATTTCAATGCTGTCCTGCAAGCGTGAGATCGTTATTAATATTGATGATAAGCCATCGGTTCTTGTTGTAGATGCTGCGCTATATCCTGATAGTTTGCTCTGTATTAATCTCTCAAGAACTCAAAATATCACAGATAATTCAGGGAAAAAATACATTGAAGATGCCACTATTGAAGTGTTTGATGAAGATACTGCGATTGTTGATGTATTGATGCATTCGGTGAATGGTATTTATAAATCTGCTGTCACCAGGCCGGAAGCTGGACGATTATATTTATTTAAAATTGCCAGGAATTCGGAAACCTATTGGGCTAGCGAACGAATTCCTGATACCATGGAGTGCGTTCTTCAGGATACTTCACGCATTATCTTTCAGGGTAAGAATAATTTTTTCCAAATTCAGGTACGACTGAACGACCCATTGACAAAAAAGAATTTTTACGGATTAAAAGTTAAGAGATTCTATCAGCAGATCAACGGAAAAGACACCCAGAATCTTGTTGAATGGTCGCGTATAGAAACTGTAGATTTAATTTTAACAGAAGACCCGCTTACAAAGTTCTCAAATAAACATCTGGTGTTTAAAGATGTTTATTTTAATGGTTCTTCTCAGTACCTTAAATTTGGTGTAGCTGATTTGTTTACAACGCCTGGTCAGGTAACTACAGGACTGGAACTTGTCGTGTCTTCTTACTCCGAAAACGCCTATAACTATTACAGCTCGGTTAACGAGCATCTTTTCTATCAAAGTGATCCTTTTTCACAACCTGCCATCATCAGAGGGAATGTGCCTGGTGCCTTTGGAGGGATAGTCGGGCAGTTTCAACAACGTTTTTTAATCCGCTTTAATTAGTATATTTGTATATGCAAAATAACTTGCATATCAGTCAGCCTTGTCCATTTGTGCCCAAAAAATCACGCAAGTGTAATGGGGGGTATTATTGTGGAAAGTGCGACAAGGTGGTGGTCGACTTCAGAGATAAAACACCTGAAGAGATAATGGCTGCCGGAAAAAATACCTGCGGTATCTTTTATGCCGACCAGCTTCCGGCTCAGAAAAAGATGCGTTTCTCCAAATCCTTAGCCTTTGTTTTGTTCAGTGTCTTTTCTTTTTTCGGAATTCAGGCAAAGCCACTCGAAGGTAATATTTTCAGGCAGGATACCACAGTTAAGACTGTCTCTCCTAAGCCAGGTGAAAAAAAATCAGTCAAAGAAAAAACTAAGAAACGCAAAAGATACCGCCGCTATGGTCTCTTTAGAAGACGACTTAGTGGAGCGTTTGACTTTTAATTTATCGGCTGCTGAAAACCTTATTCACTCGGATTTGCCTGCCATTTATAAGCTAGTGGTATATATACTACAAAGAAGTATACAATCAGCAAAGCAAAATTTCCGGCATGAATTAATTCCCAGTTACTCCCAATCCAGTCGTGTATAGGTGCTTCCGGACGGACTATAACATAATAATGGTTGATACAGTTTCTGATTTCTCCGGTATTGTCATAAATCAGTTTCATCACAACAGGGATAAATCCTGAAAGTGCAAAAGCCGACCAGTTGAGCCAGACACCTGAATGCAATTTGTTCTTTTTGGATTGAATCGATTGGATGGCCATAATGATACAGAGCAACGTAAAACCTAAGTAGAAATAAACAATATCATTTTCGTAAGTCAGTAAATTAGTAATAATGGCAAATAATATAAAGACCACTCCACTGCCCAGAACTGAAACAATCCACGGTTTGAATCTGGTAAATCTGAAGCTTAATAGTAATACACTTAATCCTAATGTGACATAACCATATACCTCCCACATTGAAATGGTAAAAAAGCTTTCCTTCTGGAGAGATAAGAGTCGAAGCGGTGCATTGTTCAGGGTTCTGAATTCAGCTGAGTTTTCTCTGGGTAACACTTCTTCGTCATAGTAACAATCATACAATGAGCTTTCTATTTTAAAACTATCAGCAAAACATAACTCAGTTAGTGAATTGGCATCCAGTGTATGTCGGATTCTATATTTATTCGCGATTTTAATATAGTCTGTCAGTAATTGTTTAATTGAATCTTTATGGTGTCCCAGTAACCAGCGTTTTGCTGTAGTATGAACAGGAAGGGCTTTTCTGTTGTCTAAGCTATAATATTCTATATTGCCGCAGTAGTATAGATAGCTGTATTGTTTGACATAATTCTCTTCGGTAGGAACAGGTAATGGCGCAACTTCAATGGCCATTTCGCTGGTGTTTTCATTGATGCTTCCTTCATAATCTCCCTGGTAGGTTTCGCCCGGTCCGCAATAGTCAGGATCCATTTCTTTATAGCGCTTACTGCGGGAAATCGTTGAATCGCAACAGTTCTGTCGCTCAAAAAATTCGAGTTCATATGGCAGAAAACAAACCGCTTGTCTTATAACATCAATATCCTTCGGGTCGTAAACGCCTTTAGCAACTTTTTTTGATTTTATAAGTTTACCGTATTCATAACTATGATAGATTGTGATAGAAAAGAAGAAGATGAAAACGATTAATAAAGATTCTTTCCTTAAATAGTTTTTACTAACCGGATAAAAACTTTTGAATGGGTTGTTTCTGAGATAGTGAAACAGCCAGATAACAACTGCTATAAATAGTACCAGTCCAGCCGTTAGATGCAAGCCTATTTTACTAATAAATTCGAAGTCGGAATCGTGGTTGTATAAATATCGGATATCATTAAAAGATCCGTAACCCAGCAAGAAGTATATGAGATGAAAAATGATGGCAAAGCTCAGCATTTGAAACACTCTCGTATTCCAGATTAAAGGTTTAGAAAGAAGGGTTTTTTTAAGTGAGAAGTTGAACATAGTTTACTGAATAAAGAATCTTCTTGATGAATGTGTGATGTTTCTGATATATCTGACCGGGAGATCGTGGCTGCTTATACTTGCAAAAATGTCTTTTCCGCTGGCACTGTTGCTAAAGTGCAGCACATAAACACCGCCATTAAAGTTAATGCTTTCTAAACCGCAATGATTGAATGCTGATACCACTTCCTCTCTGCTGGCATCAGTCTCCAGTTCATAGATAAGATTTTTGGGTTCTTCCTGAGTGATATGAGTGGTTTTGAACTGATATTGTGCTACCCCTTGTTTGAGGAAAATGACCATGTCTGAAATTTTTTCAACCTCGTACAATTGCTGCGAACTTAAAACGATTCCAAAAGGTTTACTGAAAGAACCACTCATATGTTTCAAATCCTGCAATATTGTCTGCTGAGAAATAATATCAAGGTTAGAAAGCGGTTCATCCAGTAACATGAGTTCTGGTTGTCTCAGAAGTGCTTTCGCCAGTTCAAATCTTGTGCGATAGCCTGAAGAAATTCTGTTCCATCCCAGATTTTTATAGGGCCTTAGTCCTAGTCTCGAAATAATGAGTTCAGCTCTCAGCACATTTTCTTCGTTATATATGCCATACATAGACAGAGTGAAATGCAGATTGTCCATCAGTGAACCGTACCATTTTGGCACACGCTGGGGGATATAGACCAAACGGGATCTTAGTTCATACAGTGAACTGGTCTCTTTTTCTGCTTTGAAACTGAGCGTTCCTTCGTCCTCTTTCAGATCGCGCGACAGCAATCTAAGCAAAGTAGTTTTTCCATTGCCATTCTCGCCAACCAGTCCGACAACCTCGCCATACTTCAATTGAAAGCTCAGAGGAGAGATTTTAAAATTGCCATTGGCATAAGCTTTAGAGACATTTTTTACCTCCATCAGATTTTCTGCTGAAAATTTATTACTAATGTTGACGGCGGCCATGTCATTTAAAAGTTCTGCTGTTTTCTGGTCGGTAGCGATGGCACTATCATTGTCATTGTGCACTTCGATGATGTCAAGACAACGCTTAAAAAAGCTGGGTTGAGCCGTGTCTAGTGTACAGTCTATCAATCGGCGCTTACCCAGCGAGAAATCGCCATTTTTGAAATAATTACTTACTTCTTCAATTTTTTCTCTGAATTCAGACATATGGGCAAATAACAGAAAATTTCGCTAAGTATTGTTTTAGATTATCATTATTCTGTCAAATTTCAATTTTAAAGGATAAGATTAATGGGATTGAAAATGAGCTTGACAGAGGCTAAATTTTTTTAATTGTTAAAATAAACTCATTTTTGCAGAAAATATGAGTTTATTGGTAACTGGTACAGTAGCGTTTGATGCTATTGAAACCCCATTCGGAAAAACAGACAAAATCATCGGAGGCGCAGCTACATATGTTAGTCTGGCGGCTTCATACTTTGCAAAAGAAGTTGGCTTAATTGCGGTGGTAGGCGACGACTTCCCACAGACCTACATCGACTTCCTGGCATCAAAAGGCATTAATACTGATGGATTACAGATCAAGCAGGGTGAAAAATCTTTTTTCTGGAGCGGACGTTATTTCAACGATATGAACAGTCGCGAGACTCTGATTACCGAACTGAATGTACTGGCAGATTTCGATCCGATTGTTCCAGCAGGCCTGGATGCTCCTGATTATTTAATGTTAGGCAACCTGGCACCTGTTGTTCAGAGTACTTTAATTAAACGTTTAAGCAAACGTCCAAAACTGATTGCCATGGATACCATGAATTTCTGGATGGATGTGGCATTAGATGATTTAAAGGAAACGCTAAAAATGGTGGATGTTTTAACCATCAACGACGAAGAAGCCAGACAATTGTCAGGCGAATACAGTTTGAAAAAGGCTTCCAGAGTAATTCGTGCCATGGGTCCGAAATATTTGATTCTTAAAAAAGGTGAGCATGGTGCTTTGTTGTTCTACGAAGAGCAAGTGTTCTTTGCTCCGGCTATGTTACTAGAAGATGTATTTGACCCAACTGGTGCGGGCGACACTTTTGCCGGTGGCTTTATCGGCTGGCTGGCTATGACCGATAATATCAGTTTCGATAATATGAAACGCGCTATTATTTATGGTTCAGCAATGGCCAGTTTCTGTGTTGAAAAATTCGGTACAGAGAACATTATTAATATCGACGAGAAATTGTTGCAGGAGCGAGTTCAGGCATTTCGTGAACTTAGCTATGTAGATATGTTATCTTAATCAGATTATGCTGACGGCCCATCAGGTATTACACGGGTATACTCAGGGTATTTTTCCTATGGCTGATCCCGATGAGGATGATGCCATATTCTGGTATGAGCCGGAAATGCGCGGTGTTATTATGCCGGATGAGTTTCATGTGCCTAAAAATTTAAGGCGTTTATACAACAAGAAACCTTTTAGTCTGCATATCAATAAAGATTTCAGAAAGTGTATAGAGATGTGCTCCATGCGCGAAGAAACATGGATTTCTGAGGAGATTATTGATGTGTATTGCGGGCTCAATAAAATGGGTTATGGATTGAGCTTTGAAGTATGGCAGGACAATGAGATGGTGGGTGGCTTGTATGGTATAGCAATGGGAAAAATTTTCTTTGGTGAAAGCATGTTTCATACCGTTACCAATGCCAGTAAAATAGCCCTGGTCTTTCTGATGGAGTGGGTAAAGGATAAGGAAATACAGGTGGTAGATTGCCAGTTTATTAACGACCATCTCCTGCAATTTGGGGCCAAAGAAATTCCACAGGAAGAATTTATCCTCTTGCTGAATAAAGCCCTGGGTGTCTAAATCTGCCCTAAAGAGAAATCAAAAAAAAATGTAACTTTGCCTCAAGTAATGAAACAAATCAAAAAACTTCTTGTCGCCAATAGAGGAGAAATCGCCATAAGAGTGATGCGTACCTGTCGTGAAATGGGTATACGAACTGTGGCAGTATATAGTGATGCCGACCGCAATGCTTTGCACGTGCGTTACGCCGATGAAGCCTATCGCTTAGGTCCGCCGCCCTCCAGAGAATCTTACCTCCTGGCCGATAAAATCATAGAAATCTGTAAAGAGCATCAGGTAGATGCAGTGCACCCTGGATATGGTTTCCTTTCTGAACGCTCTGAGTTTGCCACTAAACTCGAGGAAGCTGGAATTATTTTCGTGGGTCCGAGTGCCGCTAGTATGGATCTGATGGGTAGTAAAATTGCCAGTAAACAAGCCGTAGCAGATTTTGGTGTGCCTCTGGTGCCAGGTTTAAAAGAAGCGATTACAGATATAGATGCTGCTAAAAAAGTAGCTACAGAAATTGGTTTTCCTGTATTAATCAAAGCCAGTGCCGGTGGTGGTGGTAAAGGGATGCGGATAGTCAATAACGTTGACGAGTTCGAATCTCAGATGCACATGGCCCAGAGCGAAGCACTAAGTTCGTTTGGCGATGGTAGTGTCTTTATAGAGAAATATGTAGCTGCTCCAAGACATATTGAAATTCAGTTAATGGCGGATAACCACGGCAATGTTTGTTATCTGTTTGAACGCGATTGCAGCATTCAGCGACGTCACCAGAAACTGGTGGAAGAAGCGCCTAGTAAAGTGCTGACACCTGAACTTAGAAAACAAATGGGAGAGGCTGCTGTCAATGTTGCTAAAGCTGCCAAATACAGCGGGGCTGGTACAGTAGAATTCTTACTGGATGAAAATCTCAACTTCTATTTTCTGGAGATGAATACCCGTTTGCAGGTAGAACATCCTGTGTCTGAATTGATAACGGGCTTAGACCTGGTGAAAGAGCAGATCCGCGTAGCTGAGGGTCACCCGCTGAGTTTCAGACAAGAAGATTTATCCATCAACGGGCATGCGCTCGAATTGAGAATATGCGCCGAAGATCCAACAAATAATTTCCTGCCGGATATCGGTACATTGAGTACATATAAGGTGCCTCAGGGACCAGGCATACGGGTTGACGATTGTATGGAAGAGGGAATGGAAATTCCTATTCACTACGATAATATGATTGCCAAATTGATAGTTTGGGCGGATACCCGCGACAATGCTATTGAGAAAATGAAACGCGCCATCTCTGAGTACCGTATTTCTGGTGTAGCCAATACTTTGCAGTTTGGGCACTGGGTGATGGAAAACGAGCATTTCATCAATGGAAATTTTGATACCAAGTTTATCGATAACTACTTCAAGCCAGAATATCTTCAGATGTCTTACGACAATAGTCTAGAAGAAGCGCTGGGTTTAGTAGCGTCCTACGTGTTTTCTAACCAGAAAGCTGAATCAGCTTCTGCCGCTGCTGCCGCAGGTACCGATACCGAGTGGTACCGCAAGCGCAGAACAATGCGATAGTTCCTTATGTTTTGATATGATTTAACCAAACTATCCGGATAGTATATTGAATAATTTAAATACAAATAAGAATAGATAGTTTATATTAACTTTTTCAATGCGAATATCGTAAGTGCGCAATAATTGTAGTGAAATTAACAGCATTATATCAATTTCTATGAACTATATGATGCGTAGTTATGTCATATTTCGTATTTCATCAATTTTCATTATTTTATTAACTATATTTTAATATGTAGCGTAAATATTTCTGAC
>JBJTNS010000319.1:0-11529 GCA_046074245.1 Chitinophagaceae bacterium
GAAGCCATTAAATTAATGAAAGTAAAGCATGCGGTGATCACCTCGGTTAACCGTGATGAACTGAAAGATAAGGGAGCGGGCGTATGGGCCGCAACCATCAGAGAAGTAAAAATTCAGAATCCTGGGGTAACGATGGAAACCTTAATACCGGATTTTAAAGCTAATTGGGATTTGCTGGAAATGGTAATCAACGAAAAGCCAGAAGTAGTGAGTCATAACATGGAAACTGTAGAGCGTCTTTACAGAATTGTCAGACCTCAGGCTAAATACGAAAGGAGTCTGGAGCAGATTAAGCGCACGAAAGAGCAGGGCAGAAGAACAAAAAGCGGTATAATGCTTGGCCTGGGAGAAACAGAAGATGAGGTATTCAAAGCGATGGACGACCTGGTAGCACATGGTTGTGATGTTCTAACTCTGGGACAGTATCTTCAACCTACAAAAATGCACCTTGAAGTCAAAGAATTTGTCACCCCTGATAAGTTCAGAATGTATAAAGAAATCGGGGAATCAAAAGGCTTTAAAATAGTAGAGAGCGGACCAATGGTTAGGTCTTCTTACCACGCTGAAAAGCATATCTAAAAAATTTTTTTACATTATCGGAAAAACATTTAACTTTGAAAAATTGTTTATATTATCAAATATGAAAATCAAATTATTTTATGTTGTAGCAGTAGGCGCAGTAGTCGCGACAGTAAGTACTCTGTCATTTAAATCTAATGTGTACACGCCAAGAGCAACTTCTCAGATTGATGAAGTTCTTTCTTACCAGATTCCAGGAGGCAAAGTAGCAGCCGGTATGTCTGAGTATTTCAATTCGTTAAGATCGAATATTTTAACCGGAACAGTAAGCGAGACAGAATATATGTCAGCTTTAAATGCCTCCCTGAATCTTGAGTCTAAAAGAAGTATCAGCGCAAAATGGCTTGAAATGGGTCCGGATAATGTTGGTGGTAGAGTACGTGCATTTTTACAAGACAGAGATACTCCATCTATCATGTTTGCCGGAGGTGTAAGTGGTGGATTGTTCAGATCTACTTCTAAAGGTTCTTCATGGAAACCAGTGAATGATTTTCAGGAAAATCTGAATGTTAACTGTATTGCACAGAATTCAGATGGAATCATTACTTACGGAACTGGTGAAGGTAATTTTGTATCTATTAGTGGTACACCAACTGGAACTCCTGGTTTTCAGGGTGCTGGTATTTTCGTTTCTACAGACAGAGGAAGAACTTTTAGCAGAATAACATCAACATCTTCTTTTGGTAATATTAACTCTATGGATGCCGAGCACAATGGTCAGAGAATCTATGCTGGTACTAATGGAGGTATTAAATACTCTGATAATGGAACTACATGGACTGCATCAAGAAACGGTAATTGCACCGAAGTTAAAGTTGCAAGCAACGGTTTTGTTTATGCTCAGGCAGGTACTGCAATTTTAAGAAGTAAAGACAGAGGTGCATCATGGGCTTCTATTACTCCGGTGAACTCAGACATTTCCAGAGCATCAATAGCAATTTCTCCTGAAGATCCTAACTACGTTTACGTAATGGCATCAGGAGGAGACGGCAGATTGAGTGGTGTTTTCAGAAGTACAGATGGAGGAGATAGCTGGGAAATGATAATTGGAGCTGGTACTACATACTTCGACCCACTGGTTGCAGGATTGACCAATCCTCAGGGTGGTTATAACAACGTATTAACTGTTAATCCTAAAGATAAAAACCACATCATCATGGGTGGTGTATATCTGGCAGAATGGAAAGTTGGAACTAATCCTAAATACATTGCATCATTAAACGATTTCGGTGGTGCTAATCCTGGCTATGTGCATGCCGATAAGCACGTTCTTGAATGGGATATGAGCACTAATCCTCCAACTTTAATCTGTGGTAATGATGGTGGAATTTTCGTAAGTGCAGATAATCTTAAAACATTCACACCAAGAAACTTCGGATTCAATATAACACAGTTTTATGCCGTGGCTGCAGATTACGAAGGTAATGTTGTTGGTGGTTGTCAGGATAACGGTACTCAGTACATCAATAAAAAAGGTAATACCAAGAAATCAGCTGTAGAAATTAAAGGTGGTGACGGTTTCCAGGCAGAAATTTCTGTTAAAAATAATGCAATTGTATTTGCTGAAACATACTATGGTAACTTAACCCGTTCCAGAGACTACGGTAAAACTCAAAGCTGTATTTGGGATAGAAGAATTGCGAAAGTATTCACAGGTTTAACCGATACTGCTAAATATTGCGATTACAGTTTACCATCTTCTTGGGCGCCATTTAACACAAAATTCCGTTTATGGGAACACCCATTGTATGATAGTTCACAATCAAGAATGTTCATTGCCAGAAACGGACAGTTATGGATGGGTATTGGTGTAACCGATTTCCAGAAAGAACCAGAGTGGTATTTAATCGCGGGTTCACATGGTAACTCTCAGGTTTGGGATATAGAACCAACTCTTGATGGTAACAGTGTATTCTTCTGCAATAGTACAACGATTTATCGTGTAGATGGTTTAAACACTGCTACATACTACAAATGGTCAAACCCAACTTCTGTGCCTCCAGGCATTACTGTAACCAATATCGGCTTCAGTCCTGCCAGCGGAAGAGCAATCACTTCAATTAACCTTGATCCAAATAATAACAATGTGGCATTGATTACCATTGGTAATTATGGTTCTACAAATTATGTTTATAAAGGAACAAGCATGCTAGGAACACCTACTTACACTAATATCACAGGTAATCTTCCAGCTATGCCGGTTTACGATGGATTTATCGATGTCAATAACTCAAACAGATTGTTTGTTGGTACTGATATCGGCGTATATGCTTCTGATGACGGTGGTGCTACATGGACTTCTCAGAATACTGCAACTAATGGTTTCCCTAAAGTGGCTACTATGGCACTTAGACAGTATATCTTCCCAGGAAGAAACAGAGGTTCTATATATGCAGGTACTCATGGCAGAGGTTTCTTTGAGTGTCAGGAATTCAAAACTTCTATAGCTGATATGAAATCAAGCAAAGGTGCACAAATCATCACTGCTTACCCTAACCCAGCTACCGAACAAACTAACTTGAAATTCAATACTAAGATGATAGAAGATATTACTGTAACCATTTATGATGTTACCGGTAAATCTGTCTTCACCAAAGTATACAGTGCATTAAGTCCTGGTGAACAAAATCTGGTAGTTGAAACCGGAGGTATTCAAGCAGGTTCTTACATCGTTACTGCAAAAGGTACAAACACCAACGCAGTGTTAAGACTGGTGATCAGACATTAATAATTTTTAAATAAATATTACAAGTCCTGTACATTTGTACAGGACTTTTTTTATGCTCAGCGCCATAGGAAATATCAGGGATGTCAAAGTTGTTGTAGCAATCGCTAATAGAGCAGTTGAAGAGGAAGAAGTACTGGAAGAATTGCTATCAATATTAGTGAATGGAATCACCAGAGAACAATACATAGCCTCTTGGATATTATCCAGAGTGGTTGAAATAGAGCCTGATATTTTGAATGAAAGTGCTCACAATGCTTGTCTGAAAATAATACATACTACAAAGGAAGGTGGTATAAAAAGAAATCTGATAAGGGTATGGCAATTCTCAATGCCGGAATCAGAAGCTATTCGACTGGAAATACTCGACCTTGCATTTAAACTGTTATCAGATACCGCACAGGATGTCGCAGTAAGAGTGTTTGCTATCACGGTGCTTGAAAAACTACTCAGACATTTTCCTGAAATTAAGGAGGAGGTATTGTTTTTATTAGAGCGCGAGTATCCCCAGGCAACGCCATCTTTCAAAGTTAGAGCAGACAGATTTATTAAGTCAGCCGGCAAGCTATAGACTTATTATGTCCTTTTATATACTCACAATGCAGACAGGGCATAATATTGTAGATTAATTCTTCTGTCGGTGTTTCAAAAAGTGAATTTCTTGATAGTATTTTTGCAACAGCATTGAAGGTACTAAAAACTAATAAAGAATTACAGGAGGTTCTGCAGCAAATTCGTTCAGAAAAACATCAGCTTGGTTTTGTGCCAACCATGGGTGCTCTTCACGAAGGTCATATTAATTTAGTAAAGAAAAGCATAGATGAGAATGATATCACTATTGTATCCGTATTTGTAAATCCTAAGCAATTTAACAATGTAGAAGATTTTGAAAAATATCCTAACACTGTAGAAAGTGACAAAAATCTTTTAGAAAAAGCGGGATGTGATTTTTTGTTTTTACCAGATTTTAATGAAGTTTATACTTCAGCCTATCAGCCTATCAGTGTTCATCTGGGTGAATTAAATGATGTATTTGAGGGTCCGTTAAGACCAGGTCACTTTGATGGTGTGGTGCAGGTTGTTAATATTTTATTCGGGTTAATCCATCCTGATATAGCCTATTTTGGATTAAAGGATTATCAGCAATGCATGGTTATTAAGGCGCTTCGTGATCAGAAATATCCTAAAATCAATTTGTCATTGTGCCCTACTGTCAGAGCGGAGAGTGGACTGGCATTAAGTTCCAGGAATAAGAGGCTTTCAGAAAAAGGTCTTCAGACTGCGGCTTATATCTTTAAGGCTTTGAAGACGGTGAATGAATTAAAAAAGCATATTGAGGCAGATGATGCTGTGAAATATGGTATGCACATACTTCAAACACATCAAATAGAGGTGGAGTATTTCGCACTTGCAAATGCAGATACCCTACAGCCATGCAGAAAGTGGCTCAGAAGCGGAAAAAACGTCGTTTTAGCGGCTGTTTGGATAGAAGGTGTTAGATTAATCGATAATATAGTTTTTTAGAATGGATTTCATAACTGCAAATACTGAGTATATTGAAAGATTAAACCATAGTTTATCGAAAGTAACAGATTTGGAACTGGCGAAAAAGCGTTTAACCTATTCAAGGTGGAAAGTAGCAGAAAATCTGGATAAACTGCTATTTGAGTTTGAAACCAATGTTAAGAAGAACGATGCGAATGTGAATTGGTGTCCGGATGTTAAAACAAGTATTGAGCAACTCAATAAACAATTAAAGAACTTTAATAAAGTAAGTTTTCTGAATCATAATGCTGTTAATTACCTCGTCAATACAGCGGATATTAAAGTTCCCGAACCTGTTGAAGATCCGGAGGTAGTGGTTATTGGTGCAAAATTCATTATAGCCAATACTGGTAACTATTATGCATCATTTAATTCCATTGAAGATTATGAGAAAGTTCTAAGAGCCAAGAAAATCGTTGTCATCGCTGGAATTGACAGTGTTTTAAGTTTACAGTCTGAATTGTATACAGCCAAACAGTTATATGCAATTTTTGAGACTGGAAATCTTCATTATACTGCTGAAATTCTTGGCAGACCAGGCAGAGTGAGGGGTTTGAATTCAGAGGCCAGTTTATTACTGGTTGATTTAAACAAAAGTAAACTGCTGGATATTCCTGCTCACAGACCATTATTTAGTTTACTCAATTTTGATTTACCTCCGGTTTGTCCGATGCAGCAATTTAGCTATCATCCCGAAGACAGAACAAAAACAGATACATTACAATATTTGTTTTATGCATTTCTTAACGGGTTAAAAGACTATCAATCTCATATCAATGGTAATTACGGATTACAACTGCTCAACAGGTATTTACCCTATGATATCAATCTGTATAAACAAGTACTTGATGCAAGGGCTTTACTGCATTCTGATGAAAAGAAAAAGCCGGCTATATTAAATTTGTTTAATAAAGATTTGTCGAATCTGGTGATGCAGCCAAGGAAGTTTAAGGAAGCAGAACGTTTTAAGAAATTTGCTGAGCAAAACTTTTTTGGTTTATAGCTTAAAAAGCTTCTAAATACACTTTACTCAGACTGACATAGGAGTCAGCATTTTTAATAATTTTCATTTTTTGTTCATCTGTGATACTTTTTACAACTTTAGCTGGGACACCCATTACGAGACTATAAGGAGGGATTTTCATGCCTTCAGGTACTAAAGCACCAGCAGCGATGATACTATACTCACCAATTTCAGCTCCGTTTAACACTGTGGCATGCATACCTACAAGTACATTATTGAAAAGCGTAGCTCCATGAATAATGGCACCATGCCCGATAATACATGCTTCGCCAATAGTGCTAGGAAAACCCGGATCAACGTGTATCACCGCCATATCCTGAACATTGCTTCTGTTGCCGATAGTAATCTTGTCGCCATCACCTCTTAACACTGCACCGAACCAGATACTGACTTCATCACCTAGTTCAATTTTTCCGAAAACTCTGGCTGTGTCGGCAATAAAAACTTCTTTACCTTTGCGAATAGCTTGTTTTAAAATATCAGGTGTAATCATGCAATCAAACAATTATTTACTTACAAACATAGGCGAATTATTCGGTATTCTCGACCAGGGTATCAGTCAGCTTAAGGGTAAAGATCAGTCGAAGATCAGAACGATTCGAAATGCCTTTGTTTTGGTGGAGAATGGACATATAAAAGGCTTCGGAACTATGGATAAGTGTCCGGCATATGATGGTGAAATAAAAGATTTACAGGGCAAATGGTTGCTTCCGGGTTTTGTGGATTCTCACACCCATATGGTGTTCGCCGGACCGCGACACAATGAGTATGTGATGCGTCTTCAGGGTAAGACTTATGCTGAAATAGCTGCAGAGGGTGGAGGTATTTTGAATTCAGCTAAAAGGTTGCAGGGCATGAGTGAGGATGAACTTTATCAGAGAACTTTTGACTATGCGCAAGCTGCCATGAAAAGTGGCACTTGTGCTCTGGAAATTAAGAGTGGTTATGGGTTAAGTGTAGAGGCAGAATTGAAAATGCTAAGAGTAATTAAACGTTTGAAATCCAGCTTACCAATTACTGTTAAGGCTACTTTTCTGGGGGCACATGCTTTTCCAGCCGAATATAAAAACAATCATAAAGAATATATCCGACAGATAGTCGAAGAGATGCTGCCCGTGATAGCATCAGAGGGACTGGCAGATTTTATTGATGTGTTTTGTGATGAAGGTTTTTACAGTACTGAAGAGACAGATTACATATTGAAAGCTGCGGCCAGATATGGTTTAAAGCCAAAAATTCATGGGAACGAACTCGGTATTACAGGTGGTGTTCAGGTAGCTGTTGCTAATCAATCTTTATCTGTTGATCATCTTGAACATATCGGTGAAGCCGAGATAGAGTGCTTAAAAGCCAGTGAAACCATGCCAGTGGCCTTACCAGGAAGTTCTTTTTTTCTTAAAATTCCATACACACCCGGGCGCAGAATTATAGACAGTGGTTTGCCTGTAGCAATAGCATCCGATTTCAATCCGGGTAGTAGTCCATGCAGTAACCTATGGTTTATCTGGAGTCTGGCTTGTTTGTATAATGGGTTATTGCCAGAGGAAGGATTTAACGCCTTAACGATAAACGCAGCTAAAGCCATGGGAATTGAATCGACGCATGGCAGTATAACAGAGGGTAAGCGAGCTTGTTTTATAATGACACGTGCATTTGAGCATATCAACGAGATGCCATATTGGTTCACTCAGAACCATGCTATGGAGGTTATAGTATAAAAAAAGCCAATCTCTTTTAGAAGATTGGCTTTTATACAATTTAAAAATCAGATTATTTTTTAGCCGGAGCTGCTTCTTCTTTAACCACGTTTCTTGTCATCTTAACGGTAACAATAGCGTTGTCTTTAGAATCAAGGATCTCGATGTTAGGGATGCTAATTTGTTTGATTTTGATAGATTGACCAAGATCGAGGGTATCGATATTAACGTCTACAGAATCAGGAATGTTAGAAATTAAGCCTTTGATTTTCAATCTCTGAACTTTTTGAATCAGCTTACCACCTGATCTAACACCTGGTGAGTTACCAGTTACTTTTACAGGGATAGAAACTGTTACATTCTTCTTGTCATCAACAAGAAGGAAGTCAGCGTGAATGATGGCTTCGTTTACAGGGTGAAACTGCATGTCTTGCAGGATCGCCTGATACTTCTTACCTTCGATTGTCAATTGTACTTTGTACGTGTTTGGCGTGTAAACGAGGTTTTTGAAGTCAGGTGAATAGATGAAGAAGTGAACTAATTCACTTCCACCATATAAAACACATGGTACTTTACCTTCGTTTCTCAATGCCCTTGAACTTTTTGATCCTAAATTAGATCTCAGTTCGCCAGTTAATGCTACTGTTTTCATTTTACTTTGAAATTAAATTAAATTGGGTTGGAAACTATTATCAAGCTTGAACAGGGAACTTACAGAACCGTGTTCGTGGATATTTCTGATGGCTTTACTAATCAAAGGTGCTACAGATAACACTCTGATTTTTGGACTTGTTTGTTTCATTGGAATGGTATCACAAACGATTAATTCCTCTAAAACACTATTTTCAATATTCTCGTATGCTTTACCGCTTAGAACAGGGTGAGTACAAACGGCTCTTACCGAACGGGCACCACTATCTTTAATCAGTTTGGCAGCTTTAGAGAGTGTACCAGCGGTGTCGCAAAGGTCGTCAACCAATACAACATCCATATCTGTAACATCACCAATGATGGTCATGCTGGCGATTTCGTTGGCTTTGCGTCTTTCTTTGTCGCAAATCACCATCGGTACACCTAATACTTTGGCATATTCTCTATTTCTGTTACTGGCTCCTACGTCAGGAGCAGCAATTACGAGTTTTTCTAAATTTAAAGATTTGATGTAAGGGATAAACACAACAGAAGAATCCAGGTGATCAACAGGCATGTTGAAGAAACCCTGAATCTGCGGAGCGTGTAAGTCCATGGTGATAACGCGGTTAGCGCCAGCAGCACTTAATACATCGGCAATCATTTTACTACCGATAGATACTCTAGGTTTGTCTTTTCTATCTTGTCTGGCATATCCGTAATAAGGAATTACCACGGTGATAGAATTGGCTGATGCTCTTTTAGCCGCGTCGATCATTAATAACAACTCAAGTAGGTTGTCGCCGGGAGGGGTTGTTGACTGGACCAGAAATAGGTCGCATCCTCTGACAGACTCATTAAAACTTGGTTGCATTTCGCCGTCGCTGAACTTGTTCAGGGTCATGTCCCCTAAGCTTGTACCATAAAATTCGGCAATTTTCATCGCCAGAGAATTAGAGGCCGAGCCACTGAAAATCTTTACTTTGTTAAGAATTGACACTGCGATGAATTTTAGTCTTCTCCGAGAGTTGCCCGAGCTGGATTCGAACCAACATACAGTGCACCAAAAACACTAGTCCTGCCATTAGACGATCGGGCAATCTTCGAAAAGGACTGCAAAAGTAAATTTTGTTTTCTTTTTTACCAAAAAAATAGCAAAGATTATTTAAAAAAAATCCTATAAACCTGATTGGTATAGTATCTTTGCCCCAGTTTTACAGATAATTCGATGTCTAAATTTAAACGTACCCTTGTTACTGCTGCCTTGCCTTATGCTAATGGTCCGAAGCATATCGGTCACCTGGCAGGTGCTTATATCCCAGCTGATATTTATACCCGTTACTTGCGCAACTGTGGTGAGGAAGTGATGTATGTGTGTGGTAGTGACGAGCATGGTACTGCTATTCCAATTCAGGCTCAAAAAGAAGAGACCACTGCTCAGGCGATTATCGATCGTTACCACGCCTTATTAAAATCCAATTTCGAAAAACTGGGTGTAGCCTTTGATATTTACCACCGAACAAGCGATCAGATTCACCATGAAACTGCTCAGGAGTTTTTCTTAGAACTCTACCATAAAGGACTGTTTACCGAAGAAACCAGTGAGCAATATTTTGACGAGGAGAAACAGACTTTCCTCGCCGACCGATATATAAAAGGTACTTGTCCGAACTGCTCTTTTGATAATGCCTATGGTGATCAGTGTGAGAAATGCGGCAAAGCTTTAAGTCCTAACGAACTGATCAATCCAATCTCCACCCTGTCTTCTAAAACTCCTGTATTAAAAACAACTAAACACTGGTACCTGCCACTGCAGAACTACGAGCCATGGTTGAAAGAATGGTTATTAGAAGGTCATAAAGCCGACTGGAAACCGAATACCTATGGTCAGAGTAAAAGCTGGATTGATGGTGGTTTATCACCAAGAGCAATGACCCGCGACCTCGACTGGGGTGTTAAAGTGCCTGTTAATGGGGCAGACGGTAAAGTGTTATATGTGTGGTTTGATGCACCAATAGGATATATATCGGCTACTAAAGCGTTCTTCAAAGAACTTTCAGAAGGTAAAGCTAATTTTTCTTATCCTCAGAACTCCGTTATAAAAAGCGGGGAGGCGGGCGACTGGCAGAAATGGTGGAAGGATGAGGAAACCCGTCTGATCCATTTTATTGGTAAAGACAATATCGTATTCCATTGTATTATATTCCCTGCTATGCTTCATGCTGCGGGCGATTTTAACCTGCCGGATAATGTTCCAGCAAACGAGTTCCTCAATCTGGAAGGAGATAAGATGAGCACCAGCAGACAGTGGAGCGTTGAAATGGAAGATTATTTCAAAGCATTTGATGGCAAAGAGGATGTGATGCGTTATGTCTTAACGGCTATTGCGCCAGAAACCAAAGATGCAGATTTCAGCTGGAAGGATTTTCAAACCAGAAACAACAGCGAATTGGTAGCCATCCTGGGGAATTTTGTCAACCGTGTGGCAGTATTAACCCACAAGTATTACGAAGGAAAGGTGCCTGCACCAGTGAGTGTAACGGATAATGAGCAGCAATTAATTAATGAAACAGAGCGCTGCAAACTGGCCATGGATGAATGCCTGAGAAACTTTAAGTTCAGAGAAGCCTTATTTGAGTTGATGAATATTGCCAGAGCTGGTAATAAATATCTGGCGGATAACGAACCTTGGAAAACCGTTAAGACAGATGCTGACAGAACCGCTACAGTGATGTACCATGCCCTTCAACTGGCAGCACAGCTGGCCTGGTGGATGGAACCTTTCATGCCATTTACTTCTGAAAAGTTATTTAAGTTACTACAACTGGAAAAGCTGGCCTATAAAAAATCTGGTTTTGAACAATTGAATGAAGGCCATCAGATTGGAGAAGCAGTGCATCTGTTCAGTAATATCGAAGATGGGATCATTGAAGAACAAATTCAAAAATTAAATACGACTAAAGAAGCTATGGCACAAAAGGCAATAGCAAGCGAAGCCGCTGAATGGACTGCAGAGCCTCAGAAAGCACCAGTAAGTTTCGACGAATTTACAAAAATGGATATCCGTGTTGGTACAGTTACAGCTGCAGAAAAAGTAAAGAAAGCAGACAAACTGCTGAAGCTTGAAGTAGATCTGGGTTTTGAAACCAGAACCATAGTTTCGGGTATTGCATTGCATTTCGAACCTGAAACATTGATAGGAAAGCAAGTATGTGTGCTGGCCAATTTAGAACCTAGAATGATAAAAGGCATTGAATCACGAGGTATGATTTTAATGGCCGACCATTCTGATGGTAGCTTAAAATTGGTATCGCCTTCTGAATTTGCCG
>JBJTNS010000320.1:0-5140 GCA_046074245.1 Chitinophagaceae bacterium
TATCAGAAATATTGATCGGATATAAAGACGAGTTGTAAGTCCACTCAGAGTGAATTGAATAGTGGTAGTAGTACGCATCATTGTTATTCTGAATTGTATTACCTTTAATCTCAGCTACAGTACAAGCACTGCTTGGGTAAGAGTTTCTGATACCATACCACCAGTAACCACCGTCACAATTCTGGATGATATTGTTATTGTATCTGTATTCGTTTTGAGAGTAACCATTGTACCAACCATAGAACTGATAAGCAGAAGATGTACTGATGGTGATATCGTTATCATCAGCATTGTTTCCGATCAGATCGAAGTAGTAGTTATAGTAGTTATAACCTAAGTAGATATAACTGGTAGCTCTTAACTTTTTGATAGTGTTGTTGCTTACACTGTATCTGTAGGTAGAGTTACCATAGTTAAAGTAGGTATAGAAAGCATAAATAGTAGAAGGAGCACTAGAAACGGTTGCGCCTAAGAACGGTAAATCGTGAATGTTGTTACCTTCAACTTTAGAAGCTCTTGCACTTGCATATGAGTATTCCATATCGATACCATAAATGGTAGACTGAGAGTTGTATGAAGTAGCATTTGTTCTGGAGATATCGTTATTCAGGATTTGAACACCGTTAGTATAGAAAGCTCTGATAGCTCTTGCACTAAAGTTCTGGATGGTGTTGTTGCTGATCGTGTTGTTCTGAGCAGTACTTGAGTAAGAAGAAGTACTACCTTGAATTGCGATACCAAAAGCAGGACCAGGACTGTTAACGTTAGTAGTTCTCATCAGGTTGTTATAAATAGTATTATAAGCACCATGGTTAGTAGAACTGGTTGTAGTCATGTTCGTTGCAGAAGTTGTAAACGAAATGTAAGCACCACCTGTAGTAGAACCAGTTGCCAGTGCACTGAACTCGATAGTACTATTCTGGATAGTATTATAATCAGCACCATTCTGGAATCTGAAACCTTGTACGTTAACAGATGTTGAAGTGTTTCTGACAACCAGACCATCGAATGTGAAGTAGTCTGCACCGTCTAACAAGATAACAGCATCTGAAACAGAGGCAGCAAGAAATTTACCATTACCGTTAATAGTAATAGTATTTGTAGAAGAAGCACCTGTGATTGCAGGGAAAATAACCTGAGAGCCAGTAATGTCAGTAACAACATTAACTGTCACAGCACCATTAACGCCGTTAGTAACGATGGCAGATCTGAAATCAGCCCAGTTGGCAAAGTTAGTACCCCCGGTTGCCGCCGTGTTGTCGATCGTGTAGGTACCGGACAATTGTGCCGATAGCGACCCGACAAACCCAACGAATAGCACCGCAAGCACTAAACGAAGAGAGGTTTTGAATTTGTAGTTTTTATCCATAATGCTATAAAATAATTTATGTAACGAAAATAGAGAGGCTATTTACAGCATTTTGAAAATTTCGATAATTGGTACTTCTATTTCGGAATATGGATGATTTTTTTAGACAAATGAAAATGACAGAAAAATGACAAAAGCCTTGAAAAATAAAGGTATTTTGACCAAAACCCACGTTTTTTCTCGGTGCAACAGAAATTATTCAATTATATTAACATTTTTTCCCAAAAGTGCTTTCTATCACAGACTAATGATTTAACAAATCATTCTCGCACTATACCACTTATAAATGCTATCTCATCATCCGGCAAACATTTTTAATGAATATGTCAAAAAACAATCTTCTATTCCTATATTTGAACATAGAAAATGAGGGAATTGTATCCATATGTTAAAGTGCCTCTGAACGACGAGTTATTGCAAAACATGAATCACAACATCCCGCTACCGGACAACGAAAGAGAACGATTAGAGGCGCTCATCAATTTTAATATTCTGGAAAAAATGCCAGAGCATGAGCTTATGCCTCTCATTAAACTAGCCGCTTTTGTCGGGCAAACTGGTGTCGCTATCCTCTCCATTATAGAAGGTAAAAGACACTACATCAAAACTAAAATCGGGTTAAGCATTTATGATATGCAAAATGATTTCGACTTCTGTCATACAGTTGTCAAATCTAAAGACTATGTTGAGATTCCCGATGCTATGAAAGATCCTGAGTTCAGCATGAGTCCGATGGTGGTTGGACACCCTAACTTTCGCTTTTTTGCCGGTGTTCCGATAGCTACCAAAGAGGGCTTTAACATAGGCTCTATCTGCATACTGGACACTACTCCCAAACACTTATATCCGGAGCAGGTTGAAACGCTTAAGAAGATTGCCACTCAGGTAACAGTGCTTCTGGAATTAAGAAAACAAAATAAAAACCTGCAAACAGAGCTGAATCAACTCATACACGACAGAATCAATCAAACGGAAATTGATCTGGCCTCTTATAAATTTGCGCTCGACCAGTCTGCAGAAGTTGCCATCACCGACAGAGATGGATTCATCAAATTTGCCAATGAAAAATTTTGTGCTTCTTCTAAATACATTAAAGAAGAACTGCTTGGTCAGCCCTACAGAATCCTTAATTCGGGCTACCATCCCCAGAGTTTTTTCACCGAGCTATGGCAAACCATTACTAACGGGAAAGTATGGCATGGTGAGATTCAAAACCGCAATAAAGCGGGCAATCATTACTGGGTCGACTGTAGCATTATTCCGTTTCTCGACAAGAAAGGACAACCATACCAGTACATCGCCATACAGCATGATATTACTGAAAAGAAAAATGCCCTCGAGCGTCTGACGATAGAAACCCGACTTATATCTATTATCTCCGAAAATGAAGCGATTGAAAATTCCATCAAAAAAATCGCCCATCAAATCTGCCTCCATCTGGAATGGGATGTCAGCGTCTACTGGTCGCTAGACCCTAAAAAAAATAAACTCAGTCAGCCTAAAATATATAACCATAACAACAAACCGATTTTCGAATTCGAACATCAGACTTTGAGGTTTGAATTTAGCAAAGGAGAAGGTTTACCGGGTTATGTTTGGGTCAGTAAAAAACCAAAGTGGTTAGTCGACCTCAGTGGTCAGCCGCTCCTGATTAACCGCAGCAGCATTGAAGAAACAGGATTAACATCGGCGCTTGTCTTCCCTATCCTATTCAGAAATGAAGTAATTGGCGTGATGGAATTCTTCAGTTTCAAAAGAAAGAAAGACGACTACAATATTCTTCAGATGATAGAAAGTTTCGGCTTACAAATCGGTGCTTTCATTGATAGAAAAGAAGCTGAAGAAGAATTAATAAAGGCCAAAAAAGAAGCTGAAGAATCTGTCAAATCCAAAGACCAGTTTCTTACCAATATGAGTCACGAGATCAGAACACCTATGAATGCTATTATAGGTTTTACTCAACTGATATTACAAACCAGTCTCAACCACAAACAAAGTGAGTTTGCCAACTCTGTAAAAATGGCTGCAGAGAATCTTTTATCTATCATCAACGACATCCTCGACTTTTCAAAAATCGAATCAGGTGTCATTAAAATTGAGAGTTCTCCTACCGATATCAGACAAACCTTTAAGAATGTACACGACCTCTTAAAAATCAGTGCTTCGCAGAAAAATCTTAACTTCATTATTGAAACCGATCCACGCATACCTGAAGCTGTTTTATGTGATGCTTTAAGACTCAATCAGATCCTCATTAATCTGGTTGGTAATGCGATTAAGTTCACCGAAAAAGGAGAAGTTAGATTCAGTGCAGAGGTAGTGAAAATTGAAAACTCACTTTATGAAATTGAATTTAAAGTAAAGGACACTGGTATTGGAATCGTACTGGAAAAGCAGAAAGATATTTTCGAAAGATTTAACCAGGTAAACAACGAGATAAATCGTAAATATGAGGAAACAGGATTAGGATTGAGCATCTCTAAAAACCTGATAGAATTGCTGGGTGGCAAACTCAATATGAAGTCGGAGATAGGCGTAGGATCTGAGTTTACATTTAATTTACACGTGTTAAAATGTGAAAGCGATTCAATTCTTAAAAACGAAATTATACTGGACAATCATCCTAAAACAAAAAACAAAAGTATCCTGCTGATTGAAGACAATCCATTGAATCAGAAGCTGGCAAAAAATGTATTAAACAACTTCGGATTTGAGGTGATAATAGCCGACAATGGTCAGCTTGGCCTCAATGTACTGAAGCATCAGAAGTTTGATCTGATTTTAATGGACATTCAAATGCCCGAACTCGACGGTTATCAGACTACCACTATAATTCGTAGAGAATTAAAACTACATGTTCCGATCATTGCGATGACTGCACACTCTATTGTTGGAGAAAAAGAAAAGTGCATCAGCGTCGGTATGAATGATTTTATTTCAAAACCTTTTAATCAGAAAGAATTATTTGATAAAATCTCCAGCCTGCTTACCATTGAAAATAAACAAAGCGAAACCATTGATACTATTATGAATTCAAACGAGACCCCAGAGATTAATCTAAACTATCTTTATGAACTTTCGAATGGCAATATTGAGTTCGAAAAAGAAATGATTTTACTTTTTATACATCAGGTTCCAAAAGAAATCCTAAATTTGCAGCGAGCTTGTGAAGAATATGAGTATGTGAAAATTGCTGAGATTGCCCATAAATTGAAGTCTTCGATGGACATTTTCAACAGGCGCGACCTGTCTGAAAACCTCTCTAACATCATCGAAGAAGCCAGAAGCAACAGAATATCAGACACCCTGACAAACAAGCTTAAAGCTATAGATACTTCTTTGCATAGCTATTACCCGATATTAAATAAATTATTAGAAACAAAGTACAAAGACTGATTTGAGATTTAGAAAGCTATGATGAAATGTATTATTATTGACGACAACGAGATTGCTTTATTAGCGACGAAACAATGCGCCAGCAAAGTAGACTCATTGGATATTGTAGGAACATTTAACGATGCCATTCAGGCATTGTCTTATATTACCTCCAACCCTGTTGATCTGGTTTTTCTTGACATAGAAATGCCAGAATTAAATGGCATGGAATTCATCAGAGCGCTCAGTCAACCGCGACCAATCATCATTCTTACCACCTCGCACACTGAATTTGCTCTAGAAGCATACGAGCAAAATGTGCTGGATTACCTGGTAAAACCCATTACACTTCCACGGTTCATTACTGCCGTTAACAAAGCACAGGCGGCTATGGAA
>JBJTNS010000321.1:0-8861 GCA_046074245.1 Chitinophagaceae bacterium
TTAACAACCTGGCCAAAAGTCACTACCGCTGGGCACAAGCTGCCGATGTGGTGGTGCGCATGCCGACAGGCGCAGGCGTGGGAGCCGGACCGTTTCATTCGCAGAGCACAGAGGCCTGGTTTTTCCATGTACCGGGATTAAAAATTGTATACCCCAGCAATCCATACGATGCCAAAGGTTTGTTGTGTGCTTCGATAGAAGATCCAAATCCTGTGATGTTCTTTGAACACAAAGCCCTTTACAGAAGTATTGAGGCAGAAGTGCCGGATTCTTATTATACACTCGAAATTGGAAAAGCAGGTGTAGTTGCTAATGGCGATGAACTTACCATTATTACTTATGGTTGGGGTGTGCATTGGGCCATTGAAGCATGTCAGAAATTGGGTATCAGCGCAGAGATAGTGGATCTAAAAACTCTACTGCCTTGGGATAAGGCGACTGTAAAAACAGCCGTAGAAAAAACCGGTAAAGTGCTGGTGCTACACGAAGATACCATGATTGGTGGTATTGGTGCCGAGATAGCAGCATGGATCAGCGAACATTGCTTTACAGCACTGGATGCACCGGTAAAACGCGTTGCCAGTTTAGACACACCAGTGCCTTTGGCCAAAGACCTGGAAGAGAATTTCTTGCCTAAAAAGCGATTAACTGAGGCACTTGAGGAGTTAAGAGCCTGGTAATTAATTAGTTTATTTTTTAAGCTGGGGGTAACGAAATAATTATTTTATTTTGAAACACCCTGTCAGGGTGGAAAATTAAAATAATTACCCCTTATACACACTTATAAAGTTAAAGGGCTAGTTATCAATAAAAAGGGCCACTTACAAAGTCGATAGCCCTGTCTATATCATTATTCGGTAATACTCCATTTTTTTTCATTATCTTCGCGCCTTATATGGCTTATCGCTGGACGGCTTCCCCGAAACTTAATGACCAAAAGGTTGAACAACTCGCGGAACGCATTAATGTTTCTCCGGCAATCGCTACTTTGCTGCTTCAAAGAGGTGTTGAAACCTACGAACAGGCTAAGAAATTTTTCAGACCACAGCTCAGCGACCTCTACGATCCTTTCCTGATGAAGGATATGGACAAAGCAATCGCAAGAATACAAACTGCAATCGCCAATAAAGAGCGTTTTCTCATTTATGGTGATTATGATGTGGATGGCACAACCTCTGTCTCTATTGTCTATTCTTTCTTTAAGAAAATTACCCCAAATATTGAATACTATATTCCCGATCGTTACAAAGAAGGATATGGTGTTTCTAAAATTGGAATCGACTATGCTGTATCGACCGGAGTAAACCTGATTATCGCGCTCGACTGCGGAACACGCTCTATCGAACTGATTCAGTATGCCAAAGACAATAATATCGATTTTATTGTTTGCGACCACCACTTACCCGGAGATGAACTTCCGGATGCCGTTGCTCTGCTTAACCCTAAAAGAAGAGACTGCGACTATCCGTATAAAGAACTTTCTGGCTGCGGTATCGGCTTTAAACTCCTTCAGGCATACGCTCAAGCCTGCGATATGCCCTTCGAAGAAGCTACCAAATACCTCGATCTGGTGGCAGTAAGTACCTGTAGCGACATCGTTGAAATTAGAGACGAAAATAGAATCCTGGTATATTACGGCCTTAAAAAGATCAATGAAGATCCGTGTATCGGACTTCAGGCTTTGCTTCAAAGTTATCAGATTAAACAAGAATACGAAGTATCAGATATTGTATTCGGAATTGGTCCGAAAATCAACGCCGCCGGAAGAATCGCTGATGCCAAATCTTCTGTTAAACTTTTAATTGAAGAAGACTTTCATCAGGCCCTCAATCTGGCAAAAACTCTGATTGAAAATAATACTGAAAGAAAAGACATCGATAACGATATCACCAAAGAAGCCATGGATATCCTTGAAGCCAGTGAAGCACTGCGTCAGAGAAAAAGCACTGTTCTTTACAGTGAAAAATGGCACAAAGGTGTAATTGGTATTGTCGCTTCCAGACTGATAGAAACCTATTATAAACCAACCATCATTTTTAGTGAAGTGAATGGCATGCTGACAGGTTCTGCAAGAAGTATCAAAGACTTTGATGTGCATGATGCCATAGGTGCCTGTGGTGATTTAGTTATTCAATACGGTGGACACAAATACGCCGCCGGACTAACCATCAAAAAAGAATCGTTCGAAGCTTTTACAGAAAAGTTTGAGGAAATAGTTGCCCTTAACTCCACCGAAGAACACAGAACCCCCGAAATTGAATACGATATGGAACTCAATTTTGAAGATATTACCTCGAAGTTCTTTGTGGTGCTCGATCAGTTTAAACCACACGGACCAGGGAATATGGTGCCTATTTTCAGAACCAATCATCTGCACGATGCCGGTAGCCGTATCGTTAAAGAAAAACATTTAAAATTAATGGCCGTTCAAAAAGGTATAAAATTTGACGGAATAGGTTTTAATATGAGCGACTTTTATCCCCTTATCACCAAAAACCTGCCATTCGATATTTGCTATTCACTCGAAATGAATGAATACAAAGGCAAAAAGAACCTGCAATTAAAAGTCAGAGATATTCGTCCGTCTTTATGAAACTGAGAGCTGAAAAATTAGTTAAGCAGTACAAACAAAAAAGAGTTGTTAATGATGTTTCCATTTATGTGGAACAGGGCGAAATCGTAGGCTTACTCGGTCCGAACGGCGCCGGAAAAACCACCTCATTTTACATGACAGTTGGTTTGGTACATCCTGATGAAGGCAACATTTTTCTTGATGATGTTGACATTACTAATTTACCCATGTACAAACGCGCTCAGAAAGGTGTCGGCTACCTGCCTCAGGAGGCTTCAGTATACCGCGATCTGACCGTTGAAGATAATATCAAAGCTGTTTTAGAACTCACTAAACTTACGAAAGCACAGCAAGCAGAAAAACTCGAAAGTCTGCTGGATGAATTTTCATTACATCGTGTGAGAAAAAATCTGGGTAAAGTACTCAGTGGCGGCGAACGTAGAAGAACCGAAATTGCCCGTGCTCTGGCTACAGATCCTAAATTTATTTTACTGGATGAACCATTCGCTGGTGTCGACCCTATCGCTGTTGAAGATATTCAGACCATAGTTTACAAACTAAAAAGTAAAAACATTGGTATTCTGATAACCGATCACAATGTACAGGAAACTCTGAGTATTACCGACAGAGCATACCTTTTGTTCGAAGGAAAATTACTTAAACAGGGAACAGCTGAAGAACTGGCTGAAGACGAGATGGTGAGAAAAGTGTACCTCGGTAAAAACTTTGTTCTCAGAAGAGCCCTTACCCCAAATAAACCAATAGATTGAATTACCTGATTTTCGGACTTGGAAATATTGGCGAACAGTATAACCATACCCGCCACAACATCGGCTTCGATGTGATAGATGCTATTGCTAAAGAATTAGACCTGAGTTTTACGCTGTCTAAACACGCGATGATAGCAGAAGGCCGGGTAAAAAACAAAACCATGTTACTGGTAAAACCCACCACTTTCATGAACCTCAGCGGCAAAGCAGTTCAGCATTACATGCAATTGCATAAAGTACCCGCCGAAAACATTCTAGTTATTACAGACGATCTGGCCTTAGAAGTTGGCACTATCCGCCTGCGCACTAAAGGCAGTCACGGTGGTCATAACGGACTCCGCAACATCGAAGAGACCCTTAATTCGCAACAATATCCGCGACTCAGATTTGGCATCGGTAATCATTTTGACAAACACAGACAAATCGACTTTGTGCTGGGAAAATGGAAAACTGATGAAGCACCAGTTATCAGCGAAAAAATACAAAAAGCCACTGAGGCCGTTAAAAGTTTTATGCTCGAAGGCGTCTCACAGGCCATGACAAAATACAATGGATAAATTGACACTGCAGCACGAACTCAGCATGAAGGTTAGAGACTATGAACTCGACCTGCAGGGCATTGTTAATAATTCTGTCTACATGAACTATCTGGAACATGCCAGACATGAGTTTTTGAATGATTGCGGAATTAACTTTAATCAATTGCACCTTGATGGTTATGACGCTGTCGTAATAAGAGCCGAAATCGATTATAAAAAATCTCTGAAAAGCGGCGATGAGTTTGTGGTAAAAACCACTGCCAGGAGAGAAGGCCGTCTTAAAATTGTGTTTCAGCAGCAAATTATCAGAACCACCGATCTGGCAATCATGATAAATGCCTCTATTTTTACAGCCTGTATTCATAAAAACAAACCAGTAGAACCTGTTTTTATTCTTGAAAAGCTGAGACTGATGTGAGTCAGTTTTAATGTTATCCGACTATACTTGCATTAAGTTGATTTACAATATTTTAACACTAGTTCAAAAAATTGTAAAATAAATTTATTTTGCTCCCAATCTTTACTAAATAAATTGTATTTTCGCTCCCAATTATAAAATAAACGTTTAAAATGTCTTTTCTAATTGCAGAGAGCAGTTTTCTAACTTACATGCCGATTCTATTTATGTTTCTGGCATCGCTCGGTTTTGTTGTAACTTCTATGTTTGCAACGCATAAACTGGGACCGAAGAAAAAATCTGAAGTAAAAAACGAATCGTTTGAGTGCGGTATCGAAGCACAAGGCAATGCCAGAACACCGTTTTCTATCAAGTATTTTCTGGTTGCTATACTTTTTGTTTTGTTTGATGTGGAAGTCATTTTTATGTATCCATGGGCTGTTAATTTTAAACAACTCGGACTGGTTGGCCTGATTGAGATGTTCATGTTTATGGGCTTCCTGGTGATTGGTCTGTTGTATATTGTTAAAAAAGGTGCTCTTAAATGGGACTAATTAAAACTCTATTCTAACTGTTTTGTTACTTAAAAAAATTAAATTAATTTAATGAGCATAGATATTAAACCCGAATATCGCCCGGAAGGCATAGAAGGTGCAGGTTTCTTCGCAACCTCATTGGAAAAAGTAGTTGGTCTGGCCCGTGCAAATTCGCTTTGGCCTTTGCCTTTTGCTACTTCATGTTGCGGTATCGAATTTATGGCTACCATGGCTTCGCATTACGACTTAGCAAGATTTGGTTCTGAACGTTTGAGTTTTTCTCCGCGTCAGGCTGATTTGCTTATGGTAATGGGAACGATTTCTAAGAAAATGGGACCAATCTTACGTCAGGTATACGAACAAATGGCAGAGCCAAAATGGGTTCTGAGCATGGGTGCCTGCGCAAGTAGCGGTGGTATTTTTGATACTTACAGTGTGCTACAGGGTATCGACAGAATTATTCCTGTTGATGTTTACATCCCTGGTTGCCCGCCACGCCCGGAACAGGTTCTGGATGGTATCCTGAAAATACAAGAATTAACTAAGTCTGAAAGTATCAGAAGAAGAGATTCTCCTGAATATAAAGCTCAACTGGCTCTTTATGGAATCGAATAACACCTTGCAACTGCAGGAACGTTTGGAAAACCTGCTGAAAAATAAATTTGCTGGTGCTTTCATCAGCGCCGAAACGTCGTACGACTTTCCAGTGTTTGTGCTGGATAAATCTGTTTTGTATGACGCACTTTCATATTTAAAATCTGATGTTGAAACTGGCTTTACTTTTTTAACCACCCTTTGTGGTCTGCACTATCCGGAAAATGCTGGTCATGAATTCGGTATGATGTACCAGTTACACAAACTGCAAACCAACGAAAGAATCAGACTCAAATTCTTTATGTCGAAAGACGATATGAAAGTCCCTACCATCACCACCCTCTGGCCAACTGCCAACTGGATGGAAAGACAGGAATACGATTTCTTTGGGTTTAAATTCGTTGGTCACCCCGACCTCAGAAGAATCTTAAACATGGATGAAATGAACTATTTCCCTATGAGAAAAGAATATCCGCTTGAAGATGGTTCAAGGGATGATAAAAGCGATAAAATGTTTGGCAGATAATCTATACTATGAACAAACAGGAAGAATTCAACACAGCATCAGAATCTGAAAAGGTTTATAATATATTAAACCTCGGACCAACACACCCTGCTACTCACGGTATCTTTCAGAACATCCTGAAAATGGATGGTGAAATTATCGTTGAAGCAGATCCAACGATTGGTTATATCCACAGAGCATTTGAAAAACTGGCAGAACACCGCCCTTACAATCAAATCACGCCTATCACCGACCGTCTGAACTACTGCTCATCCCCTATTAATAATATGGGCTGGCACATGACCGTAGAAAAACTGATAGGTTGCGAAGTTCCGAAACGCGCACAATATATGCGTGTCATCATCATGGAACTTTCAAGAATTGCCGACCATATTATCTGTACGACCATCATCGGTCAGGATACCGGCGCTACAACCGGTTTCTTGTACTTCTTCCAGATGAGAGAAAAAGTATACGAAATCTTTGAAGAAATCTGTGGTGCCAGATTAACTACTAACATCGGTAGAATCGGTGGCATGGAAAGAGATTTCTCGCCAGCTGCCTGGGAAAAACTGAATAAGTTTATGAAAGAATTCCCTGAATACCTCAGCGAATTCCAGAAATTAATTGAAAGAAACAGAATCTTTATGGATCGTACCATCGACTGTGGTCCGATTTCTGCCGAACGTGCCCTCGAATACGGCTTCACTGGTCCGAATCTCAGAGCAGCCGGCGTCGATTACGATGTGCGTGTAGCCATGCCTTATAGCAGCTACGAAGATTTTGAATTCAATATCCCTGTTGGTCAGAAAGGTGATACCTACGACAGATTTATGGTGCGTATCCAGGAAATGTGGGAAAGCATTAGCATTATCCGTCAGGCAATCGCTAAAATGCCGGAGGGACCAATACATGCCGATGTGCCAGAATTCTTCCTGCCTAACAAAGAAGAAGTATACTCGAAAATGGAAGCACTGATCTATCACTTCAAAATTGTGATGGGAGAAACTGCAATTCCTAAAGGTGAAGTTTACCACTCTGTTGAAGGTGGTAACGGTGAACTTGGTTTCTACCTGGTAAGTGATGGTGGCAGAACCCCATACCGTCTGCACTTCAGAAGACCTTGCTTTATCTACTACCAGGCTTACCCTGAAATGATCACTAACGGTTTATTAAGCGATGCCATTCTAACTATGAGTAGTTTAAATGTGATCGCCGGAGAACTTGATGCATAATTAAGAGATTAAAATAATGACAAATACCCACGACATACAGTTCAGTAAAGAAAGCATGGACAGGGTCGAAAAACTCATTTCGCACTACCCTGCCGGAAAACATAAATCTGCACTCATTCCGATTCTGCATATCGCTCAGGCTGAATTCGGCGGCTGGTTAAGTCCCGCTACCATGGACTACGTAGCCTCCATCCTTAAAATTCAACCTATAGAAGTATACGAAGTGGCCTCTTTCTACTCGATGTTTAACCTCGAACCTGTAGGCAACTGCCTCATCGAAGTTTGTCGCACCAGCAGCTGCTGGCTTTGCGGTGCCGAAGATATTATCGATCACCTCGAGCATAAACTAGGAATTCAGGTTGGCGAAACCACACCAGATGGTATGTTTACCCTCAAAGCAGTAGAATGCTTAGGTAGCTGCGGAACTGCACCAATGATGCAGGTTGGAGCAGATTACCACGAAAATTTAACAATTGATAAAGTAGACAACTTACTTGACCAATTTAGAAGTGAAAACAAAAAGAGCAGATATTGTTAAGTATGAGCAAAAAGCTGTTATTAAAAAATGATCATATCGCTGGCATCAATACTCTGCCAGTATACAGAGAACATGGTGGTTACACTGTGCTCGCTAATACCCTTAAGAATCTTACTCCAGATGCTGTTGTTGAAGAAGTTAAAAAATCTGGTCTGAGAGGTAGAGGTGGTGCTGGTTTCCCTACCGGCATGAAATGGAGTTTCCTGGCCAAACCAGAAGGTGTGCCAAGATATCTTGTATGCAACGCCGACGAGAGTGAGCCTGGTACTTTTAAAGACCGTTACCTCATGGAACATATCCCGCACCTGCTGGTGGAAGGGATGATTCTTTCGAGTTTTGCTCTGGGTGCTAATACCGCTTATATCTACATCAGAGGCGAGTATTTTTATGTATCACGTATTCTTGAAACGGCTATCGAAGAAGCATATAAAGCTGGCTTATTAGGAAAGAATATTCTAAACTCTGGTTTCGACCTCGACCTGCATGTTCAGGTAGGTGCCGGTGCCTATATCTGCGGTGAGGAAACTGCGCTTCTAGAAAGTCTGGAAGGCAAACGTGGTAATCCGCGTATTAAACCGCCATTCCCTGCGGTAGCTGGCTTATACGGCTGCCCTACTGTGGTGAATAACGTAGAGACTATTGCTGCTGTTGTTCCGATTCTTGAATTAGGTGGCGACGAGTATGCTAAAATAGGTATTGGTAAAAGTACTGGTACTAAACTAATCTCTGCTTCTGGTCATATTAACAAACCAGGGGTCTACGAAATAGAACTGGGTTTACCTGTTGAAGAATTTATTTATTCTGATCAATACTGCGGTGGTATCAGAGGTGGTAGAAAACTGAAAGCTGTTGTAGCTGGAGGTTCTTCTGTGCCAATCTTACCGACTGAATTAATCCTTAAAACTGCTAATGGCGAACCACGTCTGATGAGTTACGAAAGTTTAGGCGATGGTGGTTTTGCTACCGGTACTATGCTGGGCTCTGGTGGTTTTATTGTGATGGATGAAGATACCAGTATCGTTAAAAATCTCTACACTTTCTCCAGATTCTATCACCACGAAAGCTGCGGTCAATGCAGTCCTTGCCGCGAAGGTACCGGCTGGATGGAGCGTATCCTCAAGAAAATTCTGGATGGTAATGGTACCCTGTCAGACATCGATCTATTATGGGATATC
>JBJTNS010000322.1:0-6329 GCA_046074245.1 Chitinophagaceae bacterium
CAAACAGTTTAAAAGGAACTTTACCGTAAAGATCTTCCATGTAATACACTTCTGGAATTTTAACCTGTCCGCTGCGTTTAAGAAACAGCATTCTTGATTCTATGCCGTGCTTCAGCAATAACAGATGCAGGCGCTTTGCCGCTATGGCTGCACCTCCGGTATCGTTGGTATTGACATGTAAAATTTTCACTGTTTGTAGGCGAAAATGTTTAATTGTAAGTCCATGCCATACTTGCCGCTAGTATTAATAAAAGGACTGTTTTTAAAGGCAACATTGTCGATATAGATACGGTGTCCAGCAGAGCTCATTGCTGCAATTACTTCGCTCAGGTGCTGTGTTTGTCCGTTATACGAATGGAATTCGACAAATAGTTTGTCTACTTTGTGCAGTTGTGAGGCAATATGGGGGAGGAGTTGGGTCTCTGCGCCTTCAATGTCAATCTTCAAAAAATCTACCTGCTCAAATCTCTGTAAAAATCTGGCGAAGTCGATGCCATTAACGGCTTTAGTGCCTTCATTGTTTTCAGTAATCTGACCGCCATCTGCACCTTCTGAGGCAAATTGCAGGGTTTCGTCTTTGATCCATACGGCTTCGTTGTGCACATGGATACCACTTAACTGATTGTCTGCAATATTTTTGTTGAGGATCTGGCAAATCACATCATCGGCTTCAAAGGCATGTATCTCTGCTTGTGGGTATTGTTCTTTAAAGCGCAGCAGGCCCAAACCAATATTAGAACCACAGTCGATAATGATGGGATTGGGTTTGTTGCTTTTAAAATCGTAGTAGGCTTTAAAGTAAATCTCGTAATACTGCCAGATAAAGGACTTGGCGTCTGCCACTTGAAGGCGGGCTTTTTTAAGTCGGATGTTTCTCCTGATATAGCGTTTAGAGGAGCCGTATTGCAGGGATAATCTGACAAAAGTTCTGAACGCGGCATTGCTCAGAAAGTAATACAGACCTTTAAAAAACGTTTGCAGGATAAACTTCATGCACGCAAAAATACCGCATTACAGCAAAGATTTACAATTTGTCTGTATTTTTTGGGTAAAATCTAAGGCGTTTGACCATATATTTGCAGATATGAACCTCAACAAACTCATTCAGGACATCAAACCTCACGCGATTGCTATCTTCGCGTTTTTCCTGGTAGGCTATGTGTATTATGTGAAAACATTTAATGGCTACATCCACAAAGAGGATGACGTCACTCAGGGCTTGCTCAAGGGCAGCGAGATTAAGAAGTACACCGATGCCAATGGTGATTTTCCGGGCTGGACCAACAGTATTTTTTCTGGAATGCCCTCTACGCTTATCAAAGGAAAGCCAAGTGGTAACGTTGTTAAATCTTACAATTATTTAACACCATTCAGTTCAACTGCATATCCGTTCCAGATCCTGTTTTTGTCTTTCATTGGGTTCTATATGCTGATGAATGCTTTTAAGGTCAAGCCCCTCTTTGGCATGATGGCCGCCCTGGCATATGGTTTTGCCACTTATAGTATCAGTAGTGTCGAAGCTGCTCACTACACCAAGGTATTGGCCATGGCGCTGATGCCTGCAATTCTGGCATCTTTGCACTGGTTGTTTAATGGTCGCTACTTATTAGGAGGCATCACTCTGGCATTTAACATGGCTTTGCAGGTCTACTATTTCCACTATCAGATTACATTCTATACCATTGTTTGTTTGCTGGTGATGGGTGTGTATTATCTGGTAACAATGATTAAAGCTGGTCAGATAAAACAATTGTCAATTGCTGCAGCGATATCCATTCTGGCTGTCGGTGCAGGTGTTGCGGCTAACATGACTAAGATTGTATCAACTTCTAAATTTGCTGATAATACCATGCGTGGTGGCAATGATTTAGTAAGCAGTGGTACTAAAAGTAAAACTGGTACTGGTGCCAGTGGTTTGGAGCGCGACTATGCTTTTGCATGGAGTTATAGTATGGGAGAAACATTTACTTTGTTAATTCCTGGTTTCTATGGTGGTAGCAGTGCCGAGCCTGTAAGCGAATCTTCTAAGTTTTTTGAAGCCACTGGTGGCGGCGACAGAGCTCCTCTGTATTTTGGTGATTTGACTTCTACTTCTGGTCCGGTTTATATCGGAGCCATCATTGTATTCCTGTTTATTCTGGGAGCGGTGATCGTAACAGAATCGATTAAATGGCCTTTATTATTGCTCACATTGGTTTCTTTTATACTAGGATGGGGTAAACACTTTGCGGTAATCAATGATTTATTGTTCGATCATCTGCCATATTTCAATAAATTCCGTACCCCTATGATGGCCTTCTGTATTGCGCAGGTAACAATGCCATTGCTGGGTTTCCTGGGATTGAAAAAATTATATGATACCTGGCAAACTGAAAAGGCTGCCAAGAAATCTGCTGATGCCAATGCCGTTACAGTGTCTGCAGCCGAAACTGCTAAAGTATGGAAGAAAGTATTGTATACCTTCTATGGTGTTGCTGGTTTCTGTCTGTTAATAGCAGTAATGGGTTCTAGTATTATGGAACTTGGAGGTGCTGGCGACGAGGAGCTAAAAAAACAAGGCTACTCAAATCTTATTCCTGTATTGAAAGAAGACAGAGCAAGCTTGTTGCAGAAAGATGCTTTAAGATCTCTGGCTTTCATTTCTATTGCTTTTGGATTGCTATGGGCCTGGTACAATAAACGTATTCAGAAGCACATTGCTATGGCTTTAATCGGGTTGTTTGCCGTAGTGGATTTAATTGGCGTCGACTGGAGGTACCTGAGCTGGGATGATTTCACTTTTGAAAAAGGAACAGTTACAGATGTCGAAATGGATGATGTTGATAAAGCCATTTTACAAGACAAGCAATTGCACTATCGTATCATAGATTATTCTGGAAACGATCCGTTTAACTCTAATACGGGTGCGGCCTTCCACAAGATGGTAGGTGGTTACGATCCGGCTAAATTAAGTCGTTATCAAAATGTTATTTCTAAACTTATTGCCGATACCAACCAGGCTCAGCAAGAGAAAGCACTGGATATGCTGAATTGTAAATACATCATCTACAAACAGAAGGATGGTCCTCGTGGTGCATTCCCTCGTCAGACCGCTTTAGGCAACGCCTGGTTTGTTGGAAGTTTGAAATCTGCAGCCAATGCCAGCGAAGACATGGCCATGCTAAGAGAGAATAATGATCTAAGAGCTATGGCAAGTTTTGTGGCCGATTTTCCTGCCAACAAAGGTTTAAGTGCACAAACGTTTACTAAAGATAGTAATGCCAGAGCAGAGTTGGTAAGCTACCACCCTGATACCATGAATTATGTTGTAAATAATGCCAATGATGGCTATCTGGTTTTCTCAGAAATGTATTACGAAGACTGGAAAGCAGAGTTAGATGGCAAACCTGTTACCATAAATAAGGTCGATTATACATTGCGTGGTATGGCGGTGCCTGCGGGTTCTCACAAAATAAAACTGTACTTCGATAAAGGTAAAGTGACCACTGATAATATTGAAAAATATATCTCTATCGCTATTCTATTAGGAATGCTTGTTTTAATCGGATTGTGGATCAGCAGCTATTTTAAGAAAGCATGATCCTTTCGGTTATTTCTATAGCCTATAATAATCTTAATGGTCTGAAAAAAACTCTGGAGGTTTTTTCAGACCATTCTTTTAATGGTGCGCTTGAACTGGTGGTTGTCGATGGTAATTCTAATGACGGTACCAAAGCATTTTTAGCCGAACAGCAAATTTGTAATAACTGGGTATCAGAGCCCGATAAAGGGATTTACAATGCCATGAACAAGGGTTTGCAAATGGCTAAAGGCGAGTATGTCTGGTTTCTCAATTCAGGGGATTTTGCTAAAGATGCCGACACCATTCGTCGTTTGCTTGAAGTGCTGGAAAGCCATCCAGATGCGGTATATGCAGAAACCATGATGGTAGACGAACACTGGAAACCACTGGGCACCCGCTCTGAAATGAGCACCAGAAAATTACCAGAGCAATTGAACTGGCAATCTTTCAGGATGGGCATGAATGTCGGTCACCAAAGCTTTGTTGTTAAACGCAGTCTGGCGGCTAATTATGATGAGACATTCAGGTATGTGGCTGATATCGACTGGATGATCAGTACTCTGAAACATTGTAAGAACATCGTGAAAATGGAAGGCATTCTGGCCTGTTTTACTCTGGATGGTTTTTCTTCTAAGCACCGTAAGGCCAGTAATAATGAGCGTTACAAAGTGCTTCAAAAACACTATGGCTATGTGCCAAATCTCTTTAATCACTTTAAAATTTTACTTCGTAAATACCTGTCAAAAGGGAAACTTTAAGACAGTTTATATATTTGAATAATTATACTAATTTCGAAACCTCATGAGAAGAATTCTGACAGTATTAACTTTAGGTCTTTCGACGCTGGCAATACAGGCCCAGGACAACGAGAAAGGCACCTTTTCTGGCAATTTTATGAGCAATACCCAGTTGTATGACAGGGATGCTAAGATTGGTGCGACCACCGAAGTTTATAACAAATACAAGAGCAGCACTGATGCCTGGTTGTTTTTAAACTATAACATCAAAGGCTACAGTTTCTCTCTGAGATACGATATGTTTAACAACTCGCCTTTGTTGAATCCTCAGACGGTATACAACAAGCAAGGTCTAGGTTTCTGGCAGGCCTCTAAAGATATCGGCAATCTTAACCTTACCGCTGGTTATTTCTATGATCAGTTTGGTTCTGGTATGATTTTCAGAGCCTACGAAGAGCGTTTGCTCGGTCTGGATTATGCCATGCAAGGTGTGCGGGTGAAATACAATTACAAAAATCTTGCACTCAAAGCATTTGCCGGTCAGCAGAAAGGCAATTACCCAAGCGATAAATTTGGTGTGTATCCTGAGGCCATCAAAGGGTTAAATGTAGAATACAATAAAGTGTTTGGTAAAGGTTTGAACACCATGTTCGGGGCATCTACGGTTAACCGTGCCCTCGATCAGGCGAATATGAATACCATAGTTGACGAGATCAACTCACAACCGCTTGCTACCCGTTTTATTCCAAAGTACAATACCTATGCTTTCAATGGTTATGTGCGTGTGGGTTATAAAAATCTGAGCTATTATGGCGAGTACAATTACAAAACCGCTGAGGCATTGCGCAATCAGGATGGCAGTGCTTTGCTGAACCACGATGGTAATATCATCTTCAATACCTTGTCGTATTCGCAGGCTGGTTTGGGTAAAAAGAAACAAAGTTCTTACGGGGTAAATTTACAGTATAAACGCATCGACCATTTTGTGATGCGTACCAGTCCGAATGAGCAACTAAACAACGGACTGATTGGATACATTCCTTCAATCACCAGACAGAATACTTACAGATTGCTGGCCAGATACAATGCGGTTACACAATTTTTAGGAGAAGAATCAATGCAGGGAGAGTTTATGTATACTCCAAAGCGTGGTACTACTTTTACCTTCAATGTATCTAATGTGAATTCTTTAAAGTCCAATGGCGATAGTCTGGGCAATGCCAAGCATTTATTCAGTGAGTATTATGCAGAAGTTCAGCATAAGGTCAATAAGAATTTAAAAGTAAAACTTGGTTTCCAGAGTATCTTCTACGATCAGAGTCGTTTCGAGCAGAAAGTGCGCGACAGTACCTACCACGATGTAAAAACTATCACACCATTTATGGAAGTGGTTTACAAACTGAACAAGAAAACATCATTAAGATTTGAGACTCAATACCTGGAGACCAAACAGGATTTGGGAAGTTTCCTGAATGTGGTAGCAGAGTTAAATTACTCACCACACTGGAGTGTTTCAATCGGCGACATGGTAAATACTGTTCCTCACCGTCCTTCATTTACCCAAGGAGTAATTTCGGATGAGATAATACACTATTACAGTGGATATATCGGATATACTTCGGGTCCTACTGTGGTATCTTTGGCATACATCAAGCAAGTACAGGGTGTAAACTGCACCGGAGGTATCTGCAGAGTAGAGCCAGCATTTAGTGGGGTGAGATTGAGTTTGTCGACGTCTTTTTAACCGTGGACCGTGGGTCCGACGGCTATACGTACACCCCCGTATTCAAACTCAGACTCTCGCTTTCATCATTGATTCATACCTGATGGCCTTCTTCTTTGTCCGTGGACCGTGGGTCCGACGGTTATACTGTGGACCTTTCTTCGACAAGCTCAGGAGCCGTTTTCGCTCTCATCAACCGTGGACCGTGGGTCCGACGGTTATACTGTGGACCGTGGGGTCCGACGGCTATACAAACCGAGGCAACGCCGAGCTCTGTGTGCTAATCCCGGCGCGCGCCAGCAACCCT
>JBJTNS010000323.1:0-9168 GCA_046074245.1 Chitinophagaceae bacterium
TTATCAGACCGGCCTGAGCAACGCCGGTCAAACAATCATTGAAGAAGGATGGTTTACTCCACAGGCTTGGACGATGCCGGTCAAACAATCATTAAAGAACAAAGATTTAACAGACCGGCCTGAGCAACGCCGGTGGGGGAACATCTTTAAAAACAGGAGTACTCCCTGCGGTCGTGATCCCTGAATGGATGAGCGGTTAAAGGACCTAAAAACTTGCGAAGCAAGTTTTTGGTTTTATTTTCCTCAAAAAATTTCTTTCAAGCGCAAAGCCGCTTGAGAAATTTTTTGAGGAAAATAAAAAAACCCGACTGGAAGTCGGGTTTTAGGTCCTTTGCGGTGAGAGAGGGATTCGAACCCTCGGTACAGTTTCCCGTACGGCAGTTTAGCAAACTGCTACTTTCGGCCTCTCAGTCATCTCACCGTTTTGGGGTTGCAAAATTACTATATTATTCGACAATTCAAAATCATTTTTATTTGACATATTATTTTTATGGTTTTCCTTGTATTTAACCACCCTTTTGGCGTAATATTGAAACTGCTTTTGCAATTGTTATGAATATTAAAGATTTGTTCAAATTCCGTGACATCAAAACCTATGGCTCAACTGAATGGCTTGCGAATAATGCTAAAAAATATCGCTCGGTTTTTGATGAACAGGAAGCCGCCTATATCTACTGCGAATTCTCTTTCTTCAATAAAAAATATGACGAGGAAAACTGGGATATCAAACTAAAACTTAAATGCCTCAATGAGGCCGACGAGGAAATATGCGACCTGGTGTGCGACCGTACCATCGATAAACGCGATACCATCGTCTTCGTCCGCGAAGGATGGGGCGTTAAAACTCCGTCTACCTACTGGAAAGCCGGTGCCTACCGCTGGGAAGCCTATGTCAACGACGAACTTACCGCTACCAAATCTTTCTATATCGAACACCAGGGTATCGTTAAAAATGGAATCAACCCCTACTTCAAAATCGATGCCCTCAAACTATATGAAGGTCCCGATGCTAACCTGGTCGAACTGGAACGCAAATACTACATCGGCTTCAATGCACTTAGTACCCGCTATATCTGGATCGAACTCAATGCCAAAAACCTAACACGCAAAAGCACCGACTGGGCTTGCGAACTGACTTTCAACTTCAAAACTTCTGCAGGATACCTCAAAGGCTCTGCTAATAAACTCTTCTTCGTTAAACCGGATGAAGACCTTTTCTCGACCACCGTTGGCTGGGGCAGCGATATGCTGGGCACCTGGGGACGCGGCAGATACTATATCGAGGTGGTGTTCATGGACGAACTTATCGCTTCTGTACCTTTCGAAGTGGGCGACGATTATATCGAAGCTGTGGAAGAAGATTTTATCCCTCTGGTACAAACGGGCTTCTACTTCGATGCCGATTTCGATATGCCTGATGATGAAGATGATGATAGCCTCGAAGTTAAACCTGAAAACAAAACCGCTGTTGTGCCCGATTCTTACGAGAATATCATGAAGGATCTGGATGCTATGGTTGGACTCAACAGCATCAAGGATAAAGTAAAAGAATATACCAATTACCTCAAGTTTATTGCGCTCCGCAAAGAAAAAGGGGTATCCGACACCGAACATATTAACCTGCACGCTGTCTTCAAAGGCAATCCAGGCACTGGTAAAACTACCGTGGCCCGAATGCTGGGAAGAATCTATAAAGAACTGGGACTCCTCAAAAAAGGCCATGTTCACGAAGTAGACCGCGGCGACCTGGTGGCTGAATTCATTGGTCAGACCGCCCCTAAAACCAAAGAAGCTATTAAAAAAGCGAAAGATGGTATCCTCTTCATCGATGAGGCTTATTCACTGGCCAGAAAAGATGATGATAGCAAGGACTTCGGTAAAGAAGCTATCGAAATTTTATTAAAAGAACTTAGTGATGCCAACGACATCGCTATCATCGTGGCTGGATATCCTACCGAGATGAATACTTTCCTGGAATCTAATCCCGGTCTTAAATCGCGTTTTAACATGATCTACGACTTCCCGGATTATTTACCTCAGGAACTCATCAAAATCGCTAATTACGCCTGCGAAAAACGTGGTGTTAAATTAAGTGATGATGCCAGCACAGAGATGTATAAACACCTGGTAGAAGCTTATCGCGAAAGAGATAAATTCTTTGGCAATGCCCGTATGGTGAACTCTCTGATCGATGAGTTTAAAATGAACCTGGGACTGCGTGTTATGAAGGTGAAAGATCCTAAAAAACTAACCGTAGACAATCTTAGCACCATTCAGAAAGAAGATATTGAGAAGGCTTACCTCAAAGAAAAAGGAGAATCTGCCGATATTCCAATCGATGAAGAATTACTGAAAGAATCTGTCGCTAAGTTGAAAAAACTCACTGGCCTTCAGAAAGTAAAAGCCGATATCGACGAACTGATCAAACTGGTAAGATACTATAAAGAATCTGGCAAAAATCCTAGAGAGATATTCTCTCTGCACGCCGTATTTACTGGTAATCCGGGAACAGGTAAAACAACAGTAGCGAGAATTCTGGCTCAGATCTATAAAGCTCTGGGCATCCTCGAAAGAGGTCACCTCGTTGAATGCGACCGCCAGTCGCTGGTAGGTGGTTATATCGGACAGACTGCTATTAAAACTTCCGAACTGATCGATAAATCAATGGGCGGTGTTCTGTTTGTAGACGAAGCTTATGCCCTTACAGAGGGTGGAGGCAACGATTACGGCAAAGAAGCTATCGAAACTTTATTGAAACGTATGGAAGATCAGCGCGGTAAATTTATCGTTATTGCGGCTGGATATACTCAGAACATGGAAAGATTCCTGGAAGCAAATCCAGGTTTGAAATCGAGGTTCGACCGTACCTTCCATTTCGAAGACTTTAATCCGGATGACTTGCTGGGCATCGCTATTCAACAGCTGGCAGATCACAATATCACCCCTGATGAAGCGGCTAAAACTAGACTGAAAGAATACATCGAATATATGTTTACCAAACGTGATAAATTCTTTGGTAATGGTCGTGCCGTTCGTAAAGTAATTGAAGAAGCTGTCAGAAACCAGCACCTGAGATTGAGTGAATTGCCAAAAACCAAGCGCACACCTAAAATGGTGGGCACTCTGGTTCTGGAAGATGTGGAAGAGTTCAAAGCGGATAATATTCCAACGCAGAGAACAGGTATTGGTTTCAAATAATAATGCTGACTTTAGAACCCTCAATTATCTCGATTATACTGCTGTCTGCACTCACATTTTTTGTGGTCGTTCAGCTGATTTACCACTTCTCTGTTTTTGGAAGATTATCTAAAAAACTGCCCTACGAACTGGTCGAAAAAAAATGGGAAGGTGTCAGCATCATCATTGCCGCACGCAGTGAATACGACAATCTTCAGAAACTTATCCCTGCCCTCCTGGCTCAGGATTACCCTTCATTTGAAATCATTATTGTTGATGATGCCAGCTGGGATGGTACCACCGGTTACCTCGAAGAGCTTGAAAAAATGAGCATCGATGGTAAGGCGATTATTAAGGCGGTATACATCACCGACGAGATGAAGAAAAACTATCAGGGTAAAAAACTGGCTTTGTCTCTGGGAATTAAGGCAGCTTCTAACGAAATCCTGCTCTTTACGGATGCCGATTGTCTCCCTTCTTCTAACTCTTGGATCAAACATATGGTGCTTCCCTACCACGGCAATCCGGAAACTGAAATAGTACTCGGATATTCGCCGTTTAACAGAGGAGCTTCTCTGATTAATCTGTTCTCCAGAATGGATAATCTCTATACGGCTATCTCCTATTTCTCTTACGCTTTAGGCAAAGATCCATACATGGGTGTAGGCAGAAATCTATCCTATAAAAAATCACTTTTCTTTAAAATGAAAGGATTCGCTTCGCATCTGCACATTGCTCCGGGCGACGATGATTTATTTATCCAGGATGCAGCCAATAGCAAAAATACCGCCATTTGCATCCACCACGATGCCTATATGTTTACCGATGCTAAATCCAGCTTCGGCAAATGGTTCGCTCAGAAAAAACGACATAACTTTGTTGGCAAATATTACAAAAGTGCTCACCGTTTCAAATTAGGCATGTTTGCTTTTACTCATGCTCTCTTATGGCTGAGCTTTATTGCTAACTGCTTTGTATACGAAAGTCTGGGCTGGGCTCTGATCATCATTGGTTTGTTCTGGACCATCAAGTGGCCACTCATATATTCCAGCTTTAAGAAATTAAAACAAGCAGGAAACAGCGCCTGGATGCCAGTTTTTGATGTTTTATTTGTAAGCTATAACTTTGTCTTCGGAATCGTTACAGTATTTGGTAAACAAAAGAAATGGTAAGTCATACTCTGATATACGAATATTTTCCTGATCTAAGCGACGAACAAAAGCGTCAGATTGAATTGTTGTATCCCTTGTATACCGAATGGAACAGTAAAATCAATGTGATATCCCGCAAAGATATCGACGAATTGTATGTAAGACATGTCCTGCATTCGCTGAGCATCGCTAAATTTGCTGATTTTTCTAATTGCCATACCGTTCTTGACATCGGCACTGGTGGCGGTTTTCCGGGCATACCACTCGCTATTCTGTTTCCTGATATTCAGTTTCACCTGGTAGACTCTATCGGCAAAAAAATTCAGGTGGTTACAGCGGTAGCAGAGGGCCTCGGACTAAAAAACCTGAAAGCCGAACAAGCCAGAGCAGAACAAATTCATGGCAAATACGACGTGGTTACCTGCAGAGCCGTTACTCAACTCAACGACTTCTATACCTGGATCCACAAAAACCTAAAACCAGATTCTGAAATTCTTTGCTTAAAAGGCGGTGACTTAAGTGAAGAAATTAAAACCTTCAAAACTTTTAATCCTAAAAAGAAAGTTCAAAGCTTCGACCTTTTTACCAAATTTGAATTACCATTTTTCGAGACTAAAAAACTACTGCGGATTACTTAATTTTCAAGACTAATCTGCCGATGAAAAACATTTCCAGAACTGTTATTATCCTATCGCTTGTTAGTTTCTTTACCGATGTAGCATCAGAAATGCTGTATCCCGTTATGCCTATTTATCTGGGGAGCATTGGCTTCTCGGTGGTCTTAATAGGTGTACTGGAAGGATTTGCTGAAGCCATTGCCGGACTAAGCAAAGGGTATTTCGGAAAAATGTCTGACATCAACGGAAAACGCCTGCCATTCATTCAATGGGGATACGCTTTTAGTGCTATCTCTAAACCTATGATGGGACTGTTTGTTTACCCCGTCTGGATATTTCTGGCGCGTACGATAGACAGATTCGGGAAAGGCATACGCACCGGCGCAAGAGACGCTATGCTTTCAGATGAAACCACGAAAGAAAACAAAGCGAAAGTCTTTGGATTCCATAGAACACTCGATACTTTCGGAGCCGTCATTGGTCCGCTCTCTGCCTTGCTCTATCTATACTTCAGACCTGGTGATTACCGCAATTTATTCTTCCTCGCCTTTGCTCCGGGATTACTCGCTTTACTCTCTACTGTTATCCTGAAAGAGAAAAAGAAACCTGACCATAGCGATACCGAGAAAGTCAGGTTAGTTGACTTTATTTCCTACCTCAAAAAAGGACCAGTCATGTACCGAAAGTTGCTTATAGGTCTTTTGCTATTCGCCCTGTTTAACAGCTCGGATGTGTTTTTATTAATGAAAGCCAAAGAAGCTGGGATGGATGATACCTATGTGATAGGCATGTACATCTTATACAATTTATCTTATGCTATACTGGCATTGCCTATGGGAATTCTGGCAGATAAACTGGGTTTGAAAACCATTTTCATAACAGGATTAATCATCTTTGCAACGGTGTATTTTTCTATGGCATTTGCCGCATCCACAGTTGTGATCACCGGACTATTTTTATTGTACGGTGCTTTTTCTGCAGCAACAGAAGGCATCTCTAAAGCATGGATCAGCAATATCAGTGAAAGTAAAGATACGGCAACGGCCATTGGCACTTATGCAGGATTACAAAGTATCTGTACCATGCTGGCCAGTACCATTTGCGGATTGATATGGTTCAATTATGGCGCCGCAACAACATTTATCGTCACGGGCATCATCACAGTAACAGTGATTCTCTATTTCATTTGGCAGGTAAAAGACCAGAGTGCTAATGAGGCATCAGCACCATCTTCTTTCTAGCTATTGGCTGAGAATCAACTACCACCTCGTAGGTGTATACACCAGCATTGAGATTGCAGGCATTGAAAGTAAATTCCTTATCCGCATTGATAGAATTAGCTGGTAAAATTGCTACCAGCTGAGACATCGGATTGTAAACCTTCACCCATACATTTTCAGAATCAAGTCCTTTTACCACTATTGTCGCAGAACTGCTGACAGGGTTAGGATAGTGAGCAACCACAACATCTGATAGCAGTGAGTTTAGCGATGCTCCTGCATAAGGCAGAATCGTTACAGAAGCGGTCGATCTGCCTATTACTGCGCCACCAATTGGATTGCTGAGCTGAATAGTAAACTTCCGTTTAGTAGTATCGCCATCGTCTTTGGTAATTTTAAATGGAACTGACTGAACGGTATTATATGGCAGGAATGATATTGTAGCAGGCGTACCGATATAGTCGGAACCATCAACAGCTGTCCCGTTATTAAAACTAAAAGACACCCTCACTTCTTTAGGATTAGGTTCTGAAAGTGTAACAATGGCAACAGCATCCTTTAAAGAGTTTTGATAACGAACAACAGTAACATCTTCGACACAGAGTTCTCCCTGAACAGAAGCAACTTCATTGCTTGAATTTCCTTCGATATTTTTAGCTACACCATTAAAACCAATTGCACCATTTGGAAGATTTATAGCAGCACCACCATTCCCACCCATACCAGTAGCACCAAGAGTAAAGGTATTTCCAGAGTGATAAACATCTGCAGAACCGATAGCAATCAGTCCGAGCGACGAACCACCATTACCACCAGAACCCGCGCCAGCATTACCACCATCGCCACCGTTACCGCCGTTACCACCGGCACCAACTTCACCAGTACAATTCGTAGCTCCGCCACCACCTGTACCACCTGTACCACCTTGTCCGCCGTCGCCACCATTGCCGCCGTTACCGCCAGCCTGAGTGGTAATTTTATTATTTTCCAGATAGACCCTTGAGTCGCGCACAAAAAACGCAATAGAGGATCCACCGCCATTTCCACCTTTTCCGCCGAAACCTTTACAGCCGGCACCACCACCACCGCCGCCGCCATTACCCGAACCATCGTTGCAGAAAGAGCAATGCTGACCGCCGCCACCGCCACCACCAGAACCAGAAACACCATTGCTTCCGTCGGTACCATCCAGACCTTTACCACCTTTTATGCCGGCAGCACTGATATCATGTATCAGATTATTGGAAGAAGCAGAAACGCCCGAGCTTCCATTACTTCCGTTGACGCCATTATTCCCGGCCTTACCAGGATCACCGCTAAGTCCACCTCCACCACCGGGAGTACCGGCAGAGTTAGAAGAGCCAACGAAACCATTCTGAGTAGAGACACCACCATTTCCCCCTTTACCACCTGGAGCGCAGGAAGAGAAACCAGCAGCACCACCAGTACCGGCAGTATTGCCATCGCACATACCCGGGGTGCCGTTACCACCATTCCCTCCGGCAGCACCACCCACGCCGTTGGCACCGTTGGCACCAGCGCTACCCTTTCCGGCTTTGACAACATTATCGATAAACAAAAAAGTACCGGTACACGAATCAACCCAGACAGCGCAACTGCTATTGCCGGAGCCCGTAGCATTAGAGGCTACAATTTCCAGTCCCTGCAGAGTAGAGTTCTTAGTATTGCCTTTCGCATAGATAACATTAGATGTTCCCTGAATAATCACCTTATTAAACTTATTTCTGTTCCAGGTAGTAGAGCTAAAATAGCCATAGATACCGATACCATCAAAGATAATCAGAGGTGCATAAATGGTATAGGTACCGGCCGCCATGTAAATATCTTTATTGACAGCGTGGGCTTTCGCCATGGCCATGGTAAGTGATTTCAGAGGAGCACTCATGGTCCCAGGATTAGCATCATTACCAGTCAGGTCAGATACAAACACCGCATTATTGGTATCACCATCAATTCCGTCACCATTTTCATCCAGAAAATTAACATCAGGCTTATCGGTAATCGGGCAGTTCTGAGCATAAGAGAGTGATGCAGAGAAAAGTAGCACGAGGGAAAAGTAAATTTTGCGCATAGACGATAGGGTTGTTAGAAAAACAAAGGTATAGAAATAGGGATAGAAAATTGTCAAAAAAAAGACATAAAAAAAAGCCGGCGCAACACCGGCTTAATTTTGAAAATCAACAAACGCACTATGAATATCTACACTTAATATATTTGACGATGCTAGAAGCCACTTGGCTTGCCATCCACAGGAATGGCAGCCTCGGTAACTTGTGCATCAATAGTCGGCTTAACTGGAGTAAAGCACACCTGTTCAGCAGGTGTTGAATTTACTTCTGGGGTATCATTAATCATTGCCTGACGTTCTGCTGAGAAAGCAAAGAACGGAGCAAAACATAATCCAAGCAAAAAGATGAAAAGCAACATCGATTTGATGAATCCTTCTTTTGTCTGAGTAATTTCGTTGTTCATACGCTGGTTATTTTTAATGTTTTAACTTAGGTATTTTTACTTAGTGAGTAATAAATGTTATAATTATTTTCACTGTTTAATCAAATATACGAACGGACTAATTGAAAAAACAGTTTATCAAAAAAAATTTAGGATTCTCTCTTATATACAGGAAAAATATTTTACAACTACCTGATTATCAAGACAATTATTTTTCATTATTTTTTCTAAAAAAACGCAATTCGGGGGTAAAAGAGGTGTTTTCGGGGTCAGGAACACCTCAAATTCTGCGTGTGACTATTTTCAAAACTTGTTCAATTTTTGTTCCCGGTTTTTAGACAGAGGGGCGATTATAAAAATTCGGTAGATTGTTGATTTAATGTAATTTAAGAATTTTTAGAAACATTTATTAAAACAAAAATGGCAGATGTTAAAATTATCAACCTTCCAGGTCGTCAACCTGGAAGGTTGTCGACCTGGAAGGTCGGTGTTTTTCCCAAACGGCTTCCACCCCGCCCAGCAACAACTTCC
>JBJTNS010000324.1:0-5947 GCA_046074245.1 Chitinophagaceae bacterium
AGACCAAATACGATAATATGGTTGAATTGTTAGACGTTTTGTGGATACTACACGAGTAATTTGTGGAAACATATTTCATTGATTAATAACCATTAGTTAAAAATAATTATACATTCGCTGTATAATTATGACAAATGAAAACCTGCCGATAGAAGATTTAAAAGAGGAATTTGTCTTCCCAAGTATTCTAAACAGGATTCAGGCTTTGTTTTTTGATTTTGGTATTGTGCTGGCGATTGTTATCTGTATTTCAATGACTTTGCTTGATACTTTTAGCGCTCCTTTGCTGGGTTTAAAAATCTCTTTGTTTTTCATTATCCTTTTTATCTACGAGCCGTTTATGTCGGCTACCGGAGGAACCATAGGGCACAGAACCATGGGCATGACCATTCGTCAGTTTGAAAATCCCAGAAGAAAATTAAGTATTACCCAGGCCTATTTCAGAGCTGTGTTTAAACTGGCTCTGGGCTGGATGTCTTTTTTAAGTGTTAGCTTCGATCCGTTCAGAAGAGCTATGCACGATAAGTATAGCGGATCTATAATCCTCTTTACTAAATTCTAAAAGAGGTTTAACAAAAGATTTAAATCTTTGTATTTCATGCCGAATTTACTGGCAAGAGAAGCGTTTACCATGTGTCCTTTATAGATGTAAACCCCGTTTCTGAATCCTTTTGCAATCTTTATCAGATCGTGGAAGCCACCATAATTAGACATGTCATTTAATAATGGGGTGAAAATATTACTTAAGGCATAACTGGCAGAACGTGAAACACGCGCTGTAATGTTTGGTACACAATAATGAATCACTTCATGTTTCTTGAAAATAGGATTCTTGTGGTTCGTGATTTCAGAAGTTTCAAAAACGCCACCCTGGTCGATGCTCACATCGATGATGATGCTGTTAGGCTTCATCTGAGAGACCATTTTCTCGGTTACTACGACCGGACTTCTGCCTTGCTCGCCTCTGAGAGCACCAATGGCGACATCGCAGTTGCGCAGGGCTTCTGCAAGGATATTAGGTTGAATCGTGGAAGTAAATATTTTGCCGCCAAGGTTGTCCTGCAGACGTCTTAAGCGGTACAATTCGTTGTCGAATACTTTGACATTCGCTCCCAGTCCAACAGCCGCTTTGCACGCATATTCGCCAACAGCTCCGGCACCTATCACAACAATCTGAGTTGGAGGAATACCCGTGAAACCACCCAGTAATTCGCCCTTGCCGATATTGGCATTGTTCAGATACTCTGACGCTAAAAGAATAGAAGCATGTCCGGCCATTTCGCTCATCGCTCTGATAATGGGGAAGGAGCCTGAATCATCTTGCAGAAACTCGTAGGCAATTGCGTTGACACGTTTTAAAAGGAGCTTGTTTAAAGTTACAGGATTAATCTGATCAAGCTGCAAGGCCGATATCAGAATCTGTTCCGGACGCATCAGTTCTATCTCCGCATCGGTAGGAGGTTCGATTTTAAGGATGATGTCTGCTTTGAAAATCTCTTCGTGTGAGTGAACAATGCGGGCACCAGCTTCGCTGAAACGCTCGTCGCTGAAATTGCTCGCCGCACCGGCTTTAGACTCAATCACTATTTCATGACCATTATGGACAAGAAATTCAATAGAGGAAGGTGATAAAGGAACCCGATTTTCTTGTGAAGTAATCTCCCGCGGTATGCCAATAAAAAGACTGGTATTGTTTTTCTTCAGTGGAGCTGCCATTTCCATAGGTTGCATGGCAAAAGCTTCCTTGGCAAGTTCGTTGAAAGTGACAAGGCCCTTTTTATTGTCAGACATAAGTTGCGGTGATTTGTACAAAAATAAGGATTTTGAGCTTTATTTCAAAGTAAAATGATAATAAAATCATTGTTTTTTGCGTTTGTGAGCCATAGCTTTGCAATGCTTTTTTAAGGGAAATATTACATGGTGAAATTACTTTCTGCATTTTTACTTTTATGCGCGCTGAACAGTCTCTCTGCTCAGGATAATTCGATCAACAGAATCGATAGTCTAACCCATGTTTTCATGGAGACAACGCTGGGTAAACCAATGCCTAAATTAAGCACCGAAGAAGTTCTGAATCTTAGCGAAGAAAGATTTAATCAGCTCGTTGCCGAAATGGGTACTACCATTCCTTTTAAATTAGATCCTGCCGTTAAAACTCAGATGGGTTATATGAAAGACCCTTCTAGTTCGTTTCTCTACAAAGCATGGAACCGTAAGAATTTATACTTCCGTGTTTTTGAAGAGGTGCTGGATAAGAAAAAAATGCCGGATGAAATTAAGTACCTCTCTATTGTCGAATCTCTGCTAAGTACCAATGCCGTTAGCTGGTGTGGTGCTACCGGTCTGTGGCAGTTTATGCCTGCAACTGGTAGGATGATGGATTTGGCCATAGACTCTGAACTGGACGAACGTAAAGATATCTATAAGAGTACCGAAAAGGCCTGCGATTATCTGCTGAGTATGTACAATGTGTACCACGACTGGTTGCTGGCGCTTGCAGCTTACAACGGCGGTCCGGGTAACGTTAACAAAGCCATTCGCAACTCTGGTGGTAAAAGAACCTTCTGGGAAATTAAAAGATACCTGCCTAAAGAAACTCAAAACTACGTGCCTAAATTTCTGGCAACGGCTTTTCTCATGACCTATTCACCGCCCAGCGATGAGGCCAGCAGTATTCTCAGAGCACACGAAACACTGGTGCCTGTATACCTCTGCTGTTCTGTTGATATGAAATATGTATGTGCGCTGGTGAATGTTTCTGAATCTGAGCAACTGGAATGGAACAGCGTTTACAAAAACGGCTTTATTCCTGAAAATATCGAAGATAAAAAAGTTGTGTTGCCATATAAAAAGGCCATGCAGTTGGCAGAATGGCAGGATAGTGTCTACTCTATCAGTAATAACTCTTTCCGCCCTTCCGATTTTATCAAATCAGAAACCGATATTAGTTTTCACACCGTCAAAAAAGGTCAGTCACTTACCACCATTGCTTCTATGTATGGTGTATCGGTATCATCACTTAAAAAATGGAATGGTTTGTCTTCTACCAAAGTAAAAGCTGGTCGCAAAGTGAAAATTTATAAAACTGTTCAAACTGTTTTACCTGTAACTGCCGGCGATCTCGGATTTCTGTTTTATATCACCGATTACGAATCTCAAACCCTCTACGATATCTGTTCTAAATTTAAAAATTTCGATCTCGAAAAAACCTGTCTCGTTAACGGAATTGCCTCTGAAAGAACACCCATCGGGAAAGGAAAACTCATTAAACTCTATACGTATTAATCAACATGTTCAAATACATTTACGCTCTGTTTTTTCTTAGTCTGGTTTTTACTTCCTGCTCCGACCGCAGTAAGGATAATCTTCAGCCCTCTGTAGGCAAGCTGGGTAGTTTAGTGGTGGTCTCTACCCCTGAAGTACATGCAGCCCTCTCTTCAAACCTGGATTCTGTTTTCCTTAAGGAAGTTGTGCATCTTCCAGGTGGCGAGCCGTTCTTCGAATTGCTTAAACCTTCTCCGGATGAGTTTTTTAAATTCTTCTCTAACCAGAAATCTGTCTTAGTGCTGGTAACAGAACAAAACAAAAATGATATGTCGGATTTGCTGGAAGGATTTAGCGACAAAGATATCAATGCTTTCATCAAAGACCCGCTGCCTGTCATCAAAGATCAACGTGATGTCTTTGCCAGGTACCAGCATCTGGTGTATCTGTTCGGCAGAAATGATGAAGATCTTAAAAGAAAACTACAGCTGTGTGAAGAGCGACTAAATATGGCCTTGCTCGATTTTGAAATCAAAGATCAGCATGATAAATTGTTTGGTGCGCCAACAGAAAATGATCATTTTTATCAGGATATTAAAAAGGAATTAGGTCTGGGAGTTAAAATACCTTCTCAGTTTGTTTTAAAAGAACACAAAGATGGATTCTGGTGGTTTGAATATAATTCAACCGAAGGCGAAACACCCAAAACCATTGCTTTACTAGCTCACCAGTATGCCTATTCAGATACCTCTGCTTTTACTTATACCGCTATCAGAACAGTGCGCGATTCGGTGCTGAAGTATCATATAAAAGGAGAGATTAAAGGAACTTATATGGGCACATCCGAAAGCGATGCCTATCCTCCACGATTTATCAATGCCTTTAAGGTAAATGATATGAGGGGAACTAAAGTTCGCGGCTGGTGGAACATGGAAGGTCTGATTATGGGCGGTCCCTTTATTCGTTATGTGATTCCTATTCCAGGTACCAAAAATGTTTTTGCTTTCGAAGGGTTTGTTTATAAACCCAATCTCAATACCAAGGAGAAAGACTTGCGTCTGATAGAATCTATCGCTTTAAGTATACATTAATATGCATAGAATAGTCATCTTTGCCTCAGGAAGCGGTAGCAATGCGCTTAACTTAATCAGACATTTTAATTCTGGTGATTTTGCCCGTGTTGTCGGGGTGTTTTGCAATAAACCAGATGCGGGTGTTATCCATAAAGCTGAAGCCGAACAGGTAGAGGTTACTTTATTTAACCGCAACGATTTTTACCATACCGAAGAAGTTATCAGTAAAGTGGCCGCTCTGCAACCAGATATAATTGTTTTAGCGGGCTTCTTATGGCTGGTGCCTTCCAGTTTTATAAAAGCATTTGACGGAAAAATCATCAACCTGCATCCTTCTTTACTGCCGAAATTCGGAGGAAAGGGCATGTACGGTCACCATGTGCATGAGGCGGTTCTGGCAGCTGGCGAAAAATATACCGGCATCACCATTCATCTGGTCAACGAAGAGTTTGACAAAGGTGAGAAGATCTACCAGGATCAGTTTGAAATTCCTGCCAATGCTACTGTTTCAGATGTAGAACAATTGATTCACCAACTAGAGCATAAAGGCATGCCTATCGCTGTTGAGCAATTTCTTAAACGCTTATAAGCGACTATAAACACTTCTTTTTATACTAGGTTTAGACTGGCGACTTATGTTTGCTGGCGATGAAAGGATATGTGCTTTTTGGGATGGTGGTGTTATGGGATTATTCTCTCCCGGCATGGGGCTTCTTCGGTCACCGTAAGATCAACGAAACCGCTGTGTATACTATCCCTAAACCCTTGTTTGGCTTTTATAAATTTCATATCAGTTATATGGCAGAACATGCCGCTGATCCGGATAAGCGTCGCTATATATTAGAGAGCGAGGCGTGTAAACATTATCTGGATGGCGATCATTACGAGAAAAAAATACCATTTGATACCCTGCCAAGGTGGTATAAGAAAGCGGTAGAGCAATACACCGAAGACAGCATACTGGCGCATGGGATAGTGCCCTGGCAGATTTTACAGGTGGTGTATCAGTTGACAGAAGCCTTTAAAGTAAAAGACATAGAAAGGATATTAAAACTAAGTGCCGATCTGGGGCATTACGTAGGCGATTGTCATGTGCCATTGCATTCGACATCCAATTACAACGGGCAGAAGACAGGGCAGAGGGGCATACATGCATTATGGGAAAGTCGCTTAACAGAATTGTATTTTGAAGAGTACGATTTGTATACCGGCACGGCAGAGTATGTTGTTAACCTGACTGAGACCGTATGGCAGGCCTTTGAGCGGAGTTACAGTCTGGTTGATTCAGTATTGATGCTGGAAAGGCAGGTAAGTGAGAAGTACAGCGAATTAAGTAAGTACAGCTGGGAGCAGCGGGGGAATATGACGGTGAAAGTTTATTCGAAGGCATTTTGTGAATCGTATCACGAAGCTTTGGGAGATATGGTAGAGAGCAGGTTGAGAGCATCGGCACTTATGCTGGGAGCTTTGATCTATACCGCTTGGGTAAATGCGGGGCAGCCGGTATTAGAGACCATGCCAGTGGAGGCGCCAGCACCAGTAGTACCAGAAAAAGCGGTAATGAAAGGCAGGGAAGAAGAGTGAAAATTTATAGGTTGAGGGATAAAAAG
>JBJTNS010000325.1:0-2669 GCA_046074245.1 Chitinophagaceae bacterium
ATCGACAAAGACAATACCATTGTTGTTGGAGGTAAGGGTAAGAAGGATGACATCAATGCCCGCATTGCTCAAATCAAATCTCAAATTGAATCCACAACTTCTGATTACGACAGGGAGAAGCTCCAGGAGCGTCTTGCCAAATTGAGCGGTGGTGTGGCCGTATTGAATGTTGGTGCTGCCACAGAAGTGGAGATGAAAGAAAAGAAAGACAGGGTAGATGATGCCTTGCATGCCACCCGTGCTGCTGTTGAAGAGGGTATCGTACCTGGTGGAGGTATCGCTTTCATCCGTGCCATTGAGTCTATCGAAAAGAAAAAAGGTGCCAACGAAGACGAAACCACAGGTATCGCCATTGTTCGCAAAGCACTGGAATCACCACTTCGCACCATTGTTTACAATGCAGTAATCGAAGGTTCTATCGTTGTTCAAAAGGTAAAAGAAGGTAAAGCTGATTATGGTTACAATGCCAGAACAGACGCTTACGAAAATCTGTTGAGCGCTGGTGTCATTGATCCAACCAAAGTGAGCCGTGTAGCCCTGGAAAATGCAGCTTCTATCGCCGGTATGCTGTTGACTACAGAATGTGTAGTTGCAGATAAACCAAAGAAAGAAGAGCCTGTAGGTGGCCACAGCCATGGTGCCCCTGGTATGGGTGGCATGGACTACTAAGAACAGTTCATTTTACAAGAATAGAGAGGCTGTCTCAAAAGGGCAGCCTTTTTTTTATTTAATATATGTCGATTTCTTAATCAAAATGTTCTTTTATTTGTTAATTGTACATGGCAAAAGGTCCTGTTTTAAAACCTATTTTCAAAGCATATCAACAGAATCAGATCATGCTACTTCCTCCAAGTTTGGAGGAGTTAATTCCTGAGAATCATCCGGTGCGCATTGTGAATGATGTCTTGAATAAGATTGATATTCGACCTTTAGTTCGCCAGTACAAGACTGGGGGCAGCAGCAGTTACCATCCTTTGATGTTGTTGAAGGTGTTGGTTTATGCGTATATTAATAACGTGTATAGCAGCAGAAAAATAGAGGAAGCATTACAGCAAAACATTCACTTCATGTGGTTGAGCGGTATGAACACGCCGGATCACAACACGATTAATCGTTTTAGGTCAGATAAGCTAAGAGACTCTTTGAGAAATATATTTGTTCAAGTGGTTCGTTTGTTGGCAGAGGAAGGATTATTAAGCATTAAGGAGCTTTATACTGATGGCACCAAGATAGAAGCGAATGCTAACCGATATACTTTTGTTTGGGGAAACGCTATTAAGACGAATAAGGAAAAGATGAAGCAACAGCTTGACGAGTTGTGGAAGTATGCTCAAAGTATAGCCGCGGATGAATTAGACGATACGGATCCCAGTGGTTTTGATAAGATTGACAGTGAAAAAGTCAGAGAAACGATAGCAAAGATAGATGCTGCATTAAAAGATAAGCCAGTAAACAAAACAGTAAAGCAGAAGCTGAATTACGCAAAAAACAAATGGCCGGATGCTCTAGACCGATACGAATCTCAGGAAGCAATACTAGGAGAAAAAAGGAGCAGTTACAGCAAAACAGATACTGATGCGACGTTCATGCGATTGAAAGAGGATCACATGAAAAACGGTCAGCTAAAGCCGGCGTATAATTTGCAAATCAGCAGTCACAATCAGTTTGTTACTAACTACAGCATTCATCAGCATACAACGGATACGAATACACTTGTTGAACACATTGAACAACATAAAGAGTTGTATGGGATGACCCCAGAAGTAATTACGGCAGATGCAGGATATGGCAGTGAGGAGAATTACACTTATCTAGAATCCAACCATATCAAAGCGTTTGTGAAACACAATCAATTTGACAGAGAGCAAAACCAAACCATCCAAAGTAAAAAGACTTTTACGCCAGACAAGTTACATTATAACAAAGAGGAAGATTACTATGTGTGTCCAATAGGGCAACACATGAAAAATGTAGGAACTGTTAATAAAAAAACATCAACCGGGTTTATACAAAACATTACGAGATACCGAGCTACAAATTGTAACGGGTGTCCTATGAAAGGTGATTGCCATAAATCTGTCGGAAACCGAACAATCGAAATCAATCATCGCCTCAACGAGTTAAAATCCACTGCGAATGAAAACTTATGGAGTGATGAGGGAATAAAACATCGAAAAAAACGATGCCATGATGTGGAACCGGTATTTGCCTTCATAAAAAATAACCATCACTTTAAGAGATTTATGCTTCGTGGCAAGAAAAAAGTAGCCATAGAGGCAGGACTATTGGCACTATCGCATAACCTTCGTAAAAAAAGCACTCAAATAAGCAAAAAAGCGGCCTAAAAGCCTCTTTTTTATTTACTTCCGAACTTTTTACATCTCTGACAATCCATAAAGGCTCACAGCAAAAAAATAACCACAAATAACTAATTTGACCAAATAAAAAACCGCCTCAGGGTTTTATATCTGAGACGGCCTCTTTCTTTTGAGCGACCATCAACCGTCATCCGTTATCCATTATCCACCCCAACTTATCTACTTTTGCTACACTGCATTGATCTCAACCATGATGACATTCATGTTCATTTTTACAGGCATTTTAGGGTTGGCTTATGCCGTGCTCATGGTTTATGCCTGGCGTGGATGGAAGCGTGTGCCGGTCTTTCA
>JBJTNS010000326.1:0-9912 GCA_046074245.1 Chitinophagaceae bacterium
GAAATCCCACTTGTAAGAGTTAATGCCAACTGGTCCGCCAGTAATCCAACTTGGTTTTTTGCTATGGAAATATCTAAGATCGGTTTCAGTTTGCTTCTTATCTCCAGAGAATGCCTTAGCTACTTTGTTTTGAGTGAGGTTAACTGCACCGTCGGCATAGCATCGAGGTGGAATATTGTTAAACTGAAAAGTAGGGAGTGCATTGATGCTAAGCGTAAATGTGTCGCTGTTTTCGCAGGTAACACCACCCTGAGTAACGCGGAGGTACATCTCATAGCGTTTCTCGGTCATGGCCGGTATTTTCAGATTCCATGCAGAATCATTCGCCATGGTGGCACCTGTGCCGATATCTTTCCAAATAACTTGTTTTGGATGGCCTACTGGTCGGCGCATACCTTTTACTTTCAAGGTGTCGTAAATACAGATTTCTCTGTCTGGTCCCGGCATTGCTACCACTGTATCGTTGACAAACAGTTGCATGGTGTCGCTGGTATGACAACCGAGATGGTCGATTACTTTAGCAATGTATTTGCCAGCCATGCTTGCAATAATCGTTCTGCTACTGTCGCCGTTCGGTAGCCAGAAATAGCGCATAGTGTCGGCATTCTGAGCGTCAAGTATAACAAACTGATAGGTACAGATTCGCTGATCAGGTCCGATGTTTACAACAGGGTTTGGCTGGTAATTCACTAAAATCGTATCGCTTACGAAACACTTTTTGCTATCTGTTAATTTTAAAACAACATAGGTAGAAGCCGTAGGTTTTACGAGGGTGAAGGATTTTAATGTATCTTTAGGGTTAATGGTGCCACGCGGACTTTCCCAGCGGTATTTATAGTTAGGGTAGCCGTTTTTTACACTTGGCTCTAATGTCAGGTTGTTGCCTGCACAAACAAAAGTGTCTTTTCCAAATGCCAGGTCAATTGCCAGAACCGGCGGAATGATAACTGTATCTGAGTAAATGGTAGGACAGTTGAAAGGGGGATTGGTGATTTCGTGTTCTATGATGTATTTACCCCCGCGTTTGAACATTAAGCTATCCATACGTTTTTGTCCGTAATATACAGGTACGCCACTGTTTGTGCTATCGCGGATGGTAAATTTATAGATGTAGTTCTTTTTGTTGTAATTGATGGTATCGGCAGGGTGAGAGGTAAAACGGAATTTACCGCAATCGAGGATATCGTATTGTCTTTTGGAACGGGCTTTCGGATTTACTTTGATGTTGAATCCTTTAATGGTGTAGGCTGGACGGGGGCAGGCGTCGTCTTTGGCAGTTACAGCGAAAGAATAGGCCTGGTTACGCGCATCGCCAATGGCAGGTGTCCAGCAGAATTCGGCTTCTTTCTCACGGGCCGCTGTATCCAGTATTTTAAAGGTTGCCCCTTTGATTGATCCATTCCAGGTCATGTCCACTGTGTCCGGAACTGTTTGTTTCGGCAGGAAAGGATCATCCTTGCCTTTAATACGGAAACACAATTTATTGCCCTCGCAAACACTCCATTTATTATTGGCTTCAATATAAGGAGGATTATTATCAGAGCAGGTAACGACGGTGACATAAATATCACGTCTGACATAACCAACCCTCACCATTTTTTTGGAAGCTGAGTCGCGCCTGTATTCAGTTACTCTGATAGCAACAGGACCCGATTCGTCGCATTTTGTTGGTGTTAACACCATGTCGCCTGTTTCCTTATCAAAATAAAATCCTCTTGGAGGTTTGGCATTAGGGAGAGCACGGCAGTTGACAGTGCCCGGGTTAGGTGGGCAATAAGGTGTGAGTGGAATGTCTTTATTGAGAGGAGCGTTCCAGGTAACCGGACCAAAAGATGAGCTCAGCGGCTCGTCGAGTTCGAAAGTTAATGAGTCGGCATCGATGGCATCAAATACTCCATTGTTAAAAGTAAATGGCTGGTTACAGCACATAAATGACATAGGAATAGTGGAGAGAGTAGGGGTGTTGTTGCCTTTCGGACCAGTGGTGCAAAGGTTTAACATAGCCTCGCCACCGTATGTTGTTGTGGCGGTAGTGGTGCCTACAAGACCCCAGGGCTGAGCCACTCTGAATTTTACTTCGCAGCAATTACCGTTAAGGATGGCATTGTACGGCGATTTTTCAAAATCTATGGTGTCCTCAAAAATATGTTCTTCAATTCCGTAGCGTGTGCCACTATATCCGCCATTGGTGCAGGGAGGCTGCCCGTTGCTGCAGACAGGCGTAATGTCTCTGATTTTAGTGCGCGGTGGTGCAAAAGTGAATGAATACTGATCGCAGGATATGGTAAATTTAGGCATGATGCCCAGTTTACAAACGCACTGATGGTATAGAATGAATTTTACGTGATATTTATACCTGCTGATATGAATGAACTTAATGTCAGATCCATTAATAACGTCGCAGGCCGAAACCGTCTGAACAGCTCCAGTAAGGAGAAACAATAATAATATGACTTTTAAGTGCTTCATTTTTAAACTAAGACAACAAAAAGTGAATTTTCGTTGCATCAGTGTCTCTGCACAATATTAAGTATTAATACTCAATTTTCAAACGTTCCACACTAAAATAAAATTATCAAGATGCTCAAATTGAAGTTTATAGCTAGCCAGATAAGTGTTTTTACGGATGGTTCCAATTATATCATTCTGAAAATCAACTGATAGATGTTCCAGGAAGTCGAGTTCCTTTAATGAGTAAATTTTGTATAAAACTTCTTTTGCTCCCCAGACAAGATGGAAATGTAAATAGTCTTTTTCCAGTAATCCTTCTTTTTCAGAGACAAATTTGGGTGCAATGGCTTTGATGCCTTCACGGAGATATTCGATATCTATTCCTGCCGGACCGCCTTCAGTATCTATAAGACAAGCTACCATGTTTTTAGAGTGACTGAAACTAATGCTATATGGATGTTCTCTCAGGAAAGGTTTGCCATTAGCGTCTTTATCCAGAGTGTTATGGACGGATTGATTCAGGAGAGTGTTGAGTAGGTGGGCTGAGCAGACTTGTTCCAAAAGACGTTTGCGACTGATAGAAGGGTTATCTGCCTGAACAAGTTGTTCAAGAAAAAAATCAATTGGCTCGGTTATTTGCCAGACGCCTATTTTCTTTGCAGTCCCGATTTGTCTTTCCAGTATCAGTGGCATGTCAGTTGAAGTTGTAAAAATACGAGAGTTTGCCGGACATACACAAGCCATTTATGCCTTGTGTTATGAACAATCTGCTAAAAGAATTTTCAGTGGAGCAGGAGATGGCATGATTGTGTGCTGGCAGATGGATGAGGCAGATGGGCGGCTGGTGATACGCCACCATCAGGCAGTGTATACCCTGGCGATTGATGAAAGGTATTTGTATTCAGGAACCCGGGGTGGTTTGTTTTCGGTATTCTTTCTGGATGACTTCTCATTAAAGAAGCATCTTCAGATCTGTGATATGCCCATTTTTGAAGTTTTGCCAATTGATGGCGGAGCAGTGCTGGTGGCAGGTGATGGCTGTCTTTATCATGTAGATGCTGAATTTAATCTTAAACATAAAATTCAACTTAGTGACAAGTCGCTTCGAACCATTGTCAGAACACCCACTGGCTATGCGATAGGTGCTTCTGATGGTAAGGTGTATTTTCTAAATTTTAATTTTGAATTTGCGAGTACCATTCAGGCTTTTGGTAGTTCGGTTTTTGCATTGTGTTATGATCCCTTTTCAGATCGATTGATTTGCGGGGGTAGAGATGCGGTTTTGAGGTGGTACAAAGAAGGGGAATGTGAGAGAGAAGTGAAGGCTCATTTATTGCATATTCACAGACTGGCGATGAGCGAAGATGGGCGCTGGGTAATGAGTTCGAGTATGGATAAAACCATAAAGCTATGGGAGACTAGGTCTGGCGAGTTGTTGAAAGTAATAAGTGCTGAAAAATATGGGGCTCACACAAGTTCAGTGAATAAAATTTTGTGGATTGATAAAAACACTATTATTTCGTGCAGTGATGACCGCACGCTAAAGTGCTTTGAAATACAAGAGAAATGATATTAACAGACTACCAAATTCTTGAAGAAATAGAAAAAGGAACGATTTTAATTGAGCCTTACCGACCAGAGTGTTTAGGAACAAACAGCTATGATGTGCATTTAGGCAGATATTTAGCCACTTATAAAGACAGAGTTCTGGATGCGAAGTCGCACAATAAAATCGAGCATTTCGAAATTCCGCAGGAAGGATACGTGCTTCAGCCAGGTGTTTTGTATTTAGGAGTAACCGAAGAGTACACTGAAACCCATGCGCACGTGCCATTTTTGGAAGGCAAGAGCAGCACCGGTCGTCTGGGAATCGATATACACGCCACAGCCGGAAAAGGAGATGTGGGTTTTTGCAATACATGGACTTTAGAAATCAGTGTTGCTCAGCCAGTGCGAATATATTATGGTATGCCAATCGGTCAGCTGATCTATTTTGTTGTCAATGGCGATGTAAAAACCATGTACAACAAAAAGAAAAACGCCAAATACAACACCCGCACCATTCGCCCTGTAGAGAGCATGATGTGGAAGAATAAATTCTGATTTTCTTAGGATTTAGGAACTAGTCCTCATCCCGCGATGCTTCAGCACGCTTGACAATCTTGTGGATGGCCTGGTCTAATTCTTCACTTGCTTTTTCGAGCATTTCAAGCTGACGAATGGTTTCTGGATGGGTGATTTCTTCTGATTTTTTAATGACCTCCACGAGTCCCATGATTTTTACTAAAGGTGATCGCAGTTCGTGCGATTGGTACTGACTTATACTTGATAGTGTTTTGTCGTGATGCTGAACTCTTTTGTTGTAGAGGAAATAGATTACAAGCACCAGTGCCAGCAAAAGCGCAATACCAGTGATGAAAACATCTCTCTCCTTATGGTGCATTAAATCGTCGAGGTGAGCAGCCTGACTCTGGATTTTAATGGTTTCAAGTTCTTTGTTTTTCTCCTTTAATGCTTGAACAAGCAAATCATTGTCTGCACTTTTCTTAATGCCCGCCGGGTATTTTATGGTAGTATCTGAAGCTTTTAAATATGTGTTAATGGGTGTTTGGCTATGTATACCCGCTGTAGCAAGACATACAATAATAATGATCAGGTAGTTTTTAATGGTCATGCTTTAACTTAAAATACAAAAGGCTTTACAGGGGTGCTGATCTCGTTGCTGCGGTGTAGCTTTCTGTCGATGATTCGTATTTTGTAAAACATCGAATCCGGACTCAGACTAAAATAAGGTTTAGCATTAAGGTTCAGTTTTATGGTGCCGTAAATGGCCTTGTTTTTACCGCTTGGAGTTAGTGTTTTTATGCGGTCGTTAAAGTTTATGGTATCGGTAGTAGATGGAATCAATAATGGTTTAGATATACCATTACTTACTTCCCAGACAGAAATATGTAAGTTGTAAAAATTGGGTCCGCCAAACTGAAATGGAGGTAATGAATCCGCAGCTTCCAGTCCGATATCGCCATCGCCGTCAGTGTAATCAATTTCTATGACAACGGCAGAATCTATCCCGTTTAATTTAAACTGCTCCATGCTCTTAAAGGTAATGACAGGTTCGTCGGGAAATCCGAAATCTTCGGTTTTGCACCCTGCGAACCATACAATTACAAGTAAAAAGATATATTTTTGAAGCATGGATATTAAAGGTCTGAAAGCTATGGTGGATACTGTCAATCAGTCTACTTTCGATGCTGTGGCCCTTGAAGTATTCAAATACCAGAGTGAGCATTGTCAAGTGTACCGGTCGTTTCTGAGCCACCTGCATACAGATGTAGCAAATGTAAATAAAGTGGCTGAGATTCCCTACCTGCCTATAGAGTTTTTTAAAAATTTCGAAGTAATCACTGATGCCTTCGAGCCAGCTATGGTCTTTGAAAGTAGCAGTACAAGCGGAATAGGTGTCAGCCGGCATTTACTCGATGACCCTCAGCGCTACGAAGAAGCTTTTGTTCGTTCATTTTCTCACGTGCTGGGAGATGCCAGGACATACTGCCATTTAGCGCTTTTGCCTTCTTATCTCGAACGTCAGCAGTCTTCACTGGTCTACCAGGTTAACCATTTTATTTCCACCAGTCAGTACCCACAATCTGCATTTTATTTGTATGATGTTGATGCATTGCATAAACAGTTGTTCTTCAACGAAGAACATCAGGTGCCAACTATACTCTGGGGCGTAACTTATGCTTTACTCGATATGGCAGAAAAGTTTCAGATGCAGCTAAAACACACCCGCATTATAGAAACGGGAGGTATGAAGGGAAGACGAAAAGAAATTACCCGTCACGAACTGCACGATGTTTTAAAGAGAGCTTTTGGTGTTTCGGCAGTGGGAGGAGAGTATGGCATGACCGAGTTGTTGTCTCAGTCTTATTCTCTGAGCGATGGTTTATATGCTTGTCCGCCTCAGATGAAAATCACAGTCCGCGAAATCAATGATCCCTTTTCGACACCTCTGGTTAACCGGCATGGTGTCGTCAATGTTTGCGATCTGGCAAACCTTCAATCCTGTGCTTTCATCGGTACATCTGATCTGGGTAAGGTATACGATGATGGCCGCTTCGAAATTCTGGGTCGCATCGACTATAGCGATACCAGAGGTTGTAATTTATTGGTTGTATGAGAGCAATACTGCAAGAATTAAAATCATTTGTATCCGCTCAGCACTGGGCACACTGGTTGATTTTGCTCGTGTTTTGTGGTATTAGTGTCTATATCAATTATGGCATGAAACTTCAGGATTTGATTAATAATTGCAGTGGGATCAGTGAGTATTTTGCCTATGTAACTTTGTATGCTGTCCATACAGTATTCGCTTATTTGCTCTTCAGTTTATTTACGAAGAATTATAGTTACTGGACAAAACCTGGCTTTTTATTATTGCTCTTTGCCAGCTTTTTTATTTTTGCAATAAGGGCTGTCATGTATCGTCATCATCACTGGATTGCTTCAGTTTCAGACAGCGGACAGGCCAAACTCAATGGGATGGTTTTTAACGATGTTTTCAGATGGTTGTACCTGGTTGTACCATTGTTGCTGGTTTGGGTATTGAGTGGAAGAGACCAGCCTTTTTACGGCGTATCTCTTAAAAATCACCATTCCAGAGTATACTGGTACTTGTTGCTATGCATGGTGCCATTGATAGCTGGAGCGAGCTTCCTGAGCGATTTTCTGGATTATTACCCGAGGTTTACAAAACTATTGCCTTATCAGCCTGCCAGATGGAAAATTGTCGTTTACGAGATAATTTACGGCATCGATTTTAGCTCGATTGAACTGTTCTTCAGAGGCTTTATGGTGATGGCATTTACGAGATATGTTGGAATGGGAGCGATTTTGCCAATGGCGACTTTTTATCTGAGTATTCATTATGGCAAACCAATGGGAGAAGCTATCAGTTCATTTTTTGGTGGAACAATTTTAGGAGTCATTGCCTACCATAGCAAAAGCATATTCGGAGGCATTATGGTACATGCTGGTATTGCCTGGCTGATGGAGATCGGTGGATACATCGGCAATTGGTTCAGACAATAAAAAAGCCGGCTATTACACCGGCTCCTTTTACTTAAACTTATCGAATATTGGGAAACTTCACGTCGTCATGTTTTAGCTTTGCTGAACAACATGCGGTATCCGATTCAACAGTACAAACATATTGATAAGATTCTGGAATACTTTAATTGTTTTTAAAATATGACTGAATTATGATATTCAGTTAAAAATCTGTATCTTGGTATATTGGACACCCTTATCAGATTGGGTCATTAACAGAAAAAGTCCCGGTGCCATATCAGAAGGTATCTGTATGGTAGAATTATCGCTGTAGTCGGATATAAGCACACGACCACTTAAATCTGAAAGCGTATACCGAAAGGCATTTTGTCCGGAAATATTAAGTGTTTCTCCTGCTCTAACCGGATTAGGCCATATGGCCAAAATGTTTGCTTGTATGTCTTTTGTACTTAGTAGTTGAGCAAGATTAATAGCGTACAATTCCAGTCCCAGAGAGTTATTGCTTTGACCAGAGTAATAAAGAACATCATCAATTAAATATAGAGATAGAAAATTAGATGTCATATTGCCTGGAAGGGTTTCCAGCAAGAGTCTGGTTGTTGTTCCATCGGTAATCCAGAGTTCTCTTCCAATTTGTTGATTGAATGCCGCAAAAATGAGCTGATTTCGGTATATCACAGCTTCGCTGGTAAGAGAAGAATTATTACCAGAAGCAATATCCATAATGGGTTTAGTTCCTGATTTTGTGCCGTCGCTCACCCATAGTTCGCAGCCTGCTGCACTTGTGCACATGCCAAAATAAGATGTTTGTCCCAATTGTCTGTAAAAATCATCAATCAAAAGTCCGATAGGGTAATCTTTGTCTTCTCCAACTCTGTATGTACCGCCTTGGGTGCCATCACATCGAAAGAGCCTATATTGATTGGTGCTGTCGTAGATATAAAAGGTAAAGAAACTATCTGTTATCGAATTGATTCTCGGGTATGTGCCCATCTTGTTAGCCAAATTAAAATCTTTAAACAATTTCGTGCCATTATCTGTGCCGTCAGAACGATAAAGCTCAAACCCTCCAACTGAATCAGTTCTGCCAGAAAAATAGAGCTGGTTTTTTAATGGAATAAGCTGACATCCATAATCATAATCTGGAACACCACTTAAAGTTCCGGGATAAAGGTCAATTACCATGCGCGTACTTGTGCCGTCACTTTCCCAAAGTTCCATTCCATGAACTCCATCATTGGCTTTGAAATATAATTTGCCATTCATGGTTTGTAAATCGGCAATGTTACTGTTTTTACCATATTCAGTATTGATATCGCTAAATAATTTGGTACCAACTACACTGCCATCACTCACCCACAATTCCTCGCCGTGAGCAGAATCGTAACCAGTAAAGTATACTTTGTTATTAAATGAATGTATTTTTGAATTATTAGCGGATGCAACACTTAAAAAAGTTTCGCAAAGCATAAAGGTGCCACTTTCGGTGCCGTTTGTACGCCATAAGGCATTTTTATTATTTATGCCGCTTACAGCAAAATAGATAAGACTATCAATTTGTAAGCAAGAACCTGAATGGTACCTTAGGGTTCTATTGGGGTATAGGTCTTTCAGTAAGCGAGTGCCATTATAGCTGCCATCAGAAATCCATAATTCCTCGTCATTGGTATTATCTGTCGCAAAAAAAATAAGTTGATTCTGGATCTTACCCATCAATTTCGGATTGGAACTTTGTATTCCTGTATTGATATCTTTTACAAGGTATTGGGCGTGAGCAGGTGCCTGAATGAGATTCAGGATGACTATTAAAATTAAATGCCTCATTGTTCTATAACTAGTTTTAAAGTTTGTTTGCCTGTACTCAACACATAAATGCCTGAACTTAGAGAATTTGGTAGTGTAAATATTTTGTCTGTATCGCGGTATAGTGTTATCATTTCTCCAGTAGACGAGTATAAAGTCAAATATGTAACATCTTCTGGAATATTTCCTAAAATACTTCCTGCTCTAACCGGATTAGGCCATATGGCCAAATTGTTTGCTTGTATATTTGATGTGCTTAGGAAGGCAGACGGATCTATTTTATACAATTCGACACCTTTTCCATCATTAGTGTTTGCCGAAACGTATAACATGTTGTTGTAGCTGCCTATGGATGCGATGTTGCCAAAATTGATGCCTGGAAAAATATCGACGTATAAATGTGTTTGTCCTTTGAAACCGGAGCTTACGAAGAGCTCGCGACCAATAAAATTGTTTGTTCCGGCAAAATACGCTTTTCCATTAAGGGCGCAGATAGTATTGCCAAAACCCGAACCAGTACCCGGCGATAAATCCAGCAACATTCCAGTGCCTTCCACACTGCCATCACTGCACCATAATTCTGTTCCT
>JBJTNS010000327.1:0-5077 GCA_046074245.1 Chitinophagaceae bacterium
CAAACGACCAGTTGTAGCTGAGCAAGCCTCGTTTGATAGCTGACTGATTGGTCAATACAAATTTTTGCTGTTTGAAACACTGAACATTATTGTTAACCAGAAAGGCTGCTTTTGCCTGAAGATGCACCACCACCTGCTGACTGATGGTGTCGGCACAGTTCTGATCAGAAACAACAATCAGGCGACTGTTGAAGGAATCTTCAGTAAGATACTTATGCTGGGGGTTTTTCAGCGTATCATTGTTGTTGTCGCCAAAAGACCATGAATATCTGACAATACTTCCGGAAGGGATAGTAGATGAAGAATTAAATGCAAACAGATTGCCTTTGAAACACTGCTTAGCTGCATTAAGTGCGATGCCTGCTTTCGGACTGGCATTCACTGTTATTAATTTCACAGCGGTATCTCTGCAATTGTGTTCGGTATTACTGATTAATAAAACATAGTATGAACCGAAATTACTGTAGGTTTTTGTCGCATCTTTACTACTTGAAGAAGTATTGTCGCCAAATCTCCAGGTATAATTTAAAGTGCCGTATTTCAGTTTAGAATTATTTGTAAAACTGTAGGCATTCTGATTCTGGCACTGAACTGCGTTATTGACTGTAAATCCAGATTTAGCCTGAGCAAAAGTTACCACATTCCTATAAGCAGTATCCAGACAACCCAGATTGCTGCTTCCTATCAAACGAACTTTAAAGGTATCTTCAGATGCATACTGATGATTGCTGATATCTTTGCTGACTGAGGTAACTGAGTTCCCCAGATCCCATTGATAGGAAATGATACTTCCTTTTGATATCTGTGAGGTATTGGTAAAATTAAACAGGTTATTTCTGAAACACTGAGTATCCTTGTTAATGGTAAATTGAACATTAGGATATTTACCGAGATATACCGGACGTGACTTTGAAGCATTACAGCCAGCACTGGTAGTGGTAGATAATCTGACTGAGTACACAGAATCTTTAATAAATTGCTTGTTCAGAAAATTGCTGTCAGTTGATGACGAAGCATCACCAAGTAACCACGAATAATTGAGTGCACCACCAGAGAACTTCGTAGAGTTCACAAAATTAAAATTGTGACCATAGAAGCACTGGGTATCTTTATTGATGAAGAAGTCGACTATAGGTGTCTCGTTTACAAATAGTGTTTTAACTATGCTATCACGGCATCCTGTTGGCGCTGTAACCATTAATTTTACAGCATTATTGCCTTTAGTTGCAAAAGCCTTTTTACTGGCTGAGTCGGTACTATTGGTATTATCGCTCCATGTCCATTTGTATTTTAGAGGCTGAATTGAGGAAGTAGAAGTACTGTTAAATGAAATAGTATCCAGCGTACAATAGATAGAATTCGGGTAGTTAAATCCTGCTACTGGATTTGGCACCACTTTAACATTCTGTTTCATGGTATCGATGCAACCATTCCAGTTTTCATATATCAGCATCACTTTGTAATCGCCGGTAGCGGTGTAAGAACGTGGACCAGGATTACTGTTACTTTGGACATACCCTTCAGTGAAGTACCATTTGTACCGACGGTGATCATTTTTATTGATGACTGTAGTATTTTTCAGTTCGATACCATTGGTATTGAAACAGGTATCTTTTTTAGAAAAGGTAAAATTCGCTTTAGGAGAAGGCAAAACATCCACCACCATAAAGGTATCATGATAGCATCCGAATTTAGTTTCAGCTCTTAGCACAATAGGATACATATTGGCCTTTTTGAATTTGTGAAACAAAATAGTAGATGTATCGGTGGTGTACATGATGGTATCAGCAAAATCCCATCTGAAAAACTTAATACTATCTTTAAAAGTTGAGCGATTGGTATATTTCACATTGATGTTTCTGTTCAGGCAGAAAGAATCATCGGAAATCTCGAAATTGGCCTTAGGGATACTTGAATTGGTTACGTTAAGTGTATCTCTGAACACACAGCCATTCCTTTCTTTTACTTCCAGCCAGAGCAGACCAGGATTTTTAACTGCGCGATAGTAGACAGGGTGTCCGTCATTCCATCGGTATTCGTTATCGACATTAAACCCTTTGGAGATAACAATCATATTAACCGGACCACAGATGGCGGTATCTTTATTAAATAGAGATTTAATTTTAGTGTCTGCTACGTATAAAATTTTAGTTACAGAATCTTTTGCATTAGTACGTTTCTGGTAACAATACATTTTAACCGTATACCAACCGGTATCGGCGTATTTATGTTGCACTTTTGTGCCTGTAGCAGTACTTCCATCACCAAATTTCCAGGAATAGTTTTGAAAACTATCATTCGTAATAGCAGTAAACTTGACAGTATCTCTTTTACACTGAGCGTTAACAATCACAAAATTGTTCTGAATTGGTCTGAAATTAGCTGCCGCCGCATAGGCATAGCCTTCATACCAGCCATAGCCATAGACATAAGACAGGAACCCTTTGGTACTTTTGATATAATGACTTCCCGTATCAATCTGAATCTGGGCATAATGGTAGCCTGAAAAATTGGGTGCCGTTTTCCATGCCGAATTCTTCAGTTTCACATTATTGTGCTGAAAGAAGGCAGTATCCGGTGTTTTCGTCATTACATTGATATAATGTTCAGGCGAATTTTGCTGCCACCACCAGTTATTATTCCACCACCACCAAGGAGTTTGAGAGACTGTATTAACGGTAGCACTGGTACCAAACTGTTCATCCGGGAACAACTGCACCTGAGCCGGATCACCAATCCAGTATTTTGTAGGATGGTTCTGACATGAGTAGCCTCCGAGAGCAAACTGTGCCACAGAAATCCTGTTATTGGAAGTTACCCTTACGACAGTATCTTTATACACCTGATAAGTGTAATAGCCCCCTTGATTTAACATGGTTAAATAAGAGCCGTTGATATAGATATTGGAATTATTTTCAGCTGCAATAATTTTCAGAGTATACCCTTTCACATTATTTTTAAAAGGAAGTGCGGTATAATTCTGTCCCCAGTTAACGGTGGGCATCATTTGCTCGTAGTCGTGGTCCCAGCTACTATAACAAGTCTGATTATTAATAACTCTATTCGTAAAAGTCTGCCTGTTTCCGGCAAACACCGAGAATTTAGAATAGATGTATTTCGACCTCACAATGGAACCAGTCAGATCACGGTCGGAGGTCATGTATTGGAAAGTTTGCCCTTTTTTAAGGGTGATTTGAAAGGGCACGCCTGCAGGACTAAACCTGCTACTTGCCCCGGTGGGCACGACTTCAATGACCGATGAGTCGGCCACACCTACAATCACAAATTCAGGAGATTGTATGGTTTTTCCATTACAGGTCCAGCCCCAGTTATAGTTATCTTCATTGGTGGTGACAAAATACTCGGGAGAGTATACAATCGAAGCAGTTGGAATGACCACGGTAGCGCCTTTCGACCACCAGTATCGGTTTACGGCATACACGTTAATTATGGTATCCGCCTGTATCCTCACACCATTGGTTGTAACAGAATCAGAGTAACGGCATACGACCTCACGCGGGAGTCTGACCATTTTAGTTACATTAGGTTGAAGCGTTACAGAACGCGAGAAATTCTGACCTGGGGCCGTAACAGTAACGTTAGCAGCGAACTGAGATGATAGAAAAAGCTCAGCCGTATCCTGATTGTAATAGTTATTGTTGTAATAGCAATACCAGTCCTGGGCCATAAAAGCCACCCAGAAATCCTTCCCGGCAGTACCATGAGCGCTTGATTTACTGATACTTAAGACAGCAAACAGACAAAATAGGAGTACGCGTTTCATGGTATTATTATCTTTGGGATTCTTGTTTTATCAATAAAATCTATTAACTTTGTCAAATATAGGTATATTTACCTATAACAAAAATCTAAAATAAAAGTTTGACAAAAAAATGAAAACCGCAAGTTCGTATGCCAAACAAATCTTCTGTATTGAAGGCGACTGGCACCCAGATCTGCGTCAGAAGGACACTATTGAAAACGCATTAAAGTTTATGGAGACAGCCAGTGGTATGAAGATTAAGTATATCCACAGGCATTGCTCAACATCTGAAGAGTTAAAGAACCGCATCGACGAGTATAGCAAGCGACGTTATAACCAATTCAGCATTTTTTATCTGGCATTTCATGGTGTTCCGAATGGTTTAAAACTCAGTCCGAAAAACATTTTATCTTTAGACGATCTGGCCGACATGGCGGAGAACAAGCTTCAGAATAAAATCCTTCATCTTGGCAGTTGCGAGACCCTGAACATCGACCGCAGGCAGATCAAGAAATTCTTAAATAAGACGGGAGCCCTTTGTGTGAGTGGTTTCAAGAAAGAAGTACCATTTGTCAGTTCTACCATTTTTGATGTTTTATATTTCGAGATGTGTCAGTACTACAAGCAGATGCACGTCATCGAAAAACACATGAAAAACTACTACGGCAAACTGATGAAAGAATTGCAGTTTGTGATGGTCTACGAGTAGGATTTAGGGTGGCTTACGCCTGTCATTTTTTACGCAGATTTTTACTTATATTCAAATCGTTCACCCTAATCGGTGCCCGCGAATTAATCAATCTTTGATAGATTATTCGCTCGATTAACGCGGATATCCTCGCAAGAACATCGCAGTTTAAACAAACAGAAATAAAACATAGATTGGCTGACCTTTTTTCCTAAGCATTGTTTATGGTGAGCTCGCCACCTATGGGGCTCGCAGATTCGTTGTGTAAATTAACCCAGCCCTCGATTTTTTTTCAAAAAATCTCGAACTGGGCTACCAACCCCTTCGGGACGTCCCTATGGGACTCGTAGCATATTGAAAAATTTTGATGAAAATTAAAAAGCCTTGTAGACAGAGACATTAAATAAGAGCCATGTAGCAGATCTCCCATCACTCGCACGCTACATGATTATGAGAATGAAGGCTGATAGCCCTGTAAGGGCGTGCCGAAGGCTTGGTAGCCCAGGTCGTAAAATTTTCGTAGAAAATTTGAGGCCTGGGTAAACGACAAACGCGAAAAGGGAGCCCCGTAGGTGGCGACCTGAACTGAGAATGAAAATGAGCGCTTTCGCATCGGCGATGCTGCA
>JBJTNS010000328.1:0-17452 GCA_046074245.1 Chitinophagaceae bacterium
CTGAAAATTAACCCTGAAAATATTGCCACATATCAGAATGTCGGCACTTTTCTTAAGGATAAAACTCTTAGCAAGTTTGATAAATGGTTTGTCTAATACACCGTGGTGATAATGCCGGCTATTGAAACGAAGGCATTGCAGATACATTACACCGATTAGTTCTTCACCTTCGTAAATATTGACATATCTGAACTGAATATCGTCGGGCATGGTTTGCTCAAGTGCCTCAATGTCGCGGCACTGCAGATGGTGATTCTCAGGTAAAATGCTGCGCCATTCTCCGGCAATATCCCTGAAACTATCAGCGCTTTTAAAGCGGATTTTGTGTTTTATAGAGAGTTTGTAAAACAAGTTTTAGTGTTTTGGAGTATTAAGTTTTTTACGCAAACGGATATTGAGCATCTCTACAAATAAACTGAAAGCCATAGAGAAATAAATATATCCCTTCGGAACATGTATTTCAAAAGCTTCAACTATCAGCATAAAACCTATCATCAGCAAAAACGATAGTGCCAGCATTTTAACAGTTGGATGTTTCTCTACAAAATTGCTGATACCAGACGAAACAAGTAACATCGTCAGCATAGAAAGAATAATAGAGATAAACATGATGGCAATGCTTTGTGTTAATCCGATCGCTGTTACAATTGAGTCGACCGAGAAAACTAGATTCAGCATTAATATCTGGAAAATAATGGCATTAAAGGTCTGCTTGGTTTTACTCTCTAATTCAACATGTTCATCGACATTAAATTTATGGTGAATTTCTGTTGTTGATTTATAAATAAGAAACAGTCCACCGGCAATTAAAACAAGGTCTTTAATACTTACCTCTTTCCCTTCAAATTCAAATGGCAGAGTAAACAATGGTGCCTGTGCATCTATGATGAGCTGTATGACAAATAACAATAATACTCTGATGACCATTGCTAGCAGTAAACCCATATTGCGGGCTCTTTTCTGATCCTTTTTCTCTGCTCTTCCCGCAACAATACTCACGAATATGATGTTGTCAATTCCAAGTACAATCTCCATGAAGGTTAAAGTGACAATACTAATCAGTCCGGCAGAGCTAAAAATGGCATCCATAGTAGGGCAAAAATAAGGTATTAATAGATTTAATGTTTGTTCTTCCGGTACTTTGCCGTATCTTCAAGATAAAAGTCGGACATGAGTCGATGAAATTCACTGGTAATGTCTCCATTCTGATCTTTTAGTAGCAACTGATTAACGGAAATAAGTTTTGATTGGTAACGACTAAAACATACAATATCTCTGTAATGTTTGTCTGGGGTATTAAAAATTTCGGTTTTAGAAATGGCAAATAAGCCTTCTTTAGCAGCCATTTCAATCAGTTTGCCCATTTCATAAGGTGGAAGTATGCAATAGAAATTACCACTTTCTTGTAATACAGATGCCACTTTTGCAATCATCAGCTGATGATTCATCAGGTCGGCATGAATCGCATTGTTTTTTTCTGAATCAGACTTTTTTAAGTGGTTCTTATAATACGGTGGGTTGCTGACAATGGTATCATATTTCGTCTTCGTTTGCCAGTTTAAAAAGTTGGCTTCAATAAGGGTAATCTGTTCTTTAAACCGACTATTGGAAATATTTAATCTGGCTTGCCTTGCCACTTCAGCTTCAATTTCGATGGCATCAATTTTCAATTTCTCAAATTTTTGAGCCATAAACAAAGCAACTACACCAGTTCCGGTGCCAATATCTAAAAGGTTTTCCGATTGATGGGCCTGAGCAATTGCTCCCAGTAAGCAGGCATCAGTGGTCACCTTCAGGCCTTTTTCCTGATGGAGGATGCTGAATTGTTTAAAGTGAAAAAAAGAGTTTGACAAGTATGCTTACAAAATCAGCATGGCATCGCCATAGCATTGAAAGTTGTATTTTTTCTTCACAGCTTCTTTATATGCTTCCATGATGAAATCGTATCCACCAAATGCTGTAGCCAGCATTAACAGGGTACTTTCTGGTGCATGGAAATTAGTAATAAAGGCGTTAGCAATAGAAAAATCGTAATGCGGAGCAATAAATTTATCGGTCCATCCAGCACTTGGATTCAGAGTTCCAACTGATGAAACTGAAGATTCTATGGCTCTCATGACACCAGATCCAACAGCAACAATTCTATGTTTTTTGTTTTTGGTATCGTTCACCATAGCAGCTGTTTTCTCAGGAATAATATAGTTCTCTGAGTCCATTTTATGTTTGCTAAGGTCTTCTACTTCAACATTTCTGAAGGTGCCTAAGCCCTGGTGTAAGGTTAGTTCTGCGAAGTTGATGCCTTTGATATCCATACGCATCATGAGCTCGCGACTGAAGTGAAGGCCCGCAGTAGGAGGCGCAACTGCACCTTCTGCACTGGCAAAAATGGTCTGATAACGGTCTTCATCTTCTTTCTTAACGGCTCTTTCTATGTATTTAGGAATTGGAGTTTCACCAAGTTTTCTAACAATATTGTTGAATTCTTCTTTAGAGCCATCAAACAGAAAACGAATAGTTCGACCTCTGCTGGTGGTATTGTCAACAACTTCTGCTACCAGATCATCGTCTCCAAAATACAATTTGTTGCCAACACGGATTTTACGGGCTGGATCTACCAGCACATCCCATAATTTATGCTCTTCATTAAGCTCTCTTAAAAGGAAAACTTCGATTTTAGCACCGGTTTTTTCTTTATTGCCATACATTCTTGCAGGAAATACTTTGGTGTTGTTGATCAGGAACAAATCCCCTTCATCAAAGATATTCAGAATGTCTTTAAATTTTTTATGTTCAATTTTACCAGTGCTTCTGTGCAGAACCATTAGTTTACTTTCATCCCTGTTTTTACAAGGGTCCTGAGCAATAAGATTGGCTGGCAAGTCGAAGCTGAATTTTGATAATTTCATTGGGGTATAATTAGGCTAAAAAAGGGTGCAAAAGTAATATAAAAACTTGTAATTTAAAAATATATTAAATTATGACACCTTTCAGGTTAAGGAAGGTTTCCCTATTTCACCGTCATGTTTTCGCTGACAGGCTCCTGGCCGTTCTTCAGTTTCTCGGCTATTGCCTCGATTTTACCTTCTGCCCGCTCAAAGGACAGGTCGGTTTCTATCACCGGTTTCTGTACAGTGCTGGCATAGTCGTACAGTTTAATGACGTCTGCCTTTTCTTTATAAAAGTACTTTAAGAAGGTCTCTTTCTGATAGTCTTTGCCATAGGCAGATTCTTTTAATGTCTTTAGCTGTATAAACAACTCTTCAAGTTCCATTACTATGGGTTTGAAACTGTCTGCCGCACGCTTGTACATCTTTCCGTAACTCTTGTATTCGTCTATTAACAGGGCAGTGCCTGTGTCTAATTTGAAGCCTCTCTCAACATACTGACTTTCTATGTACTCCAGATTATGGCTGATGATGTCTTTTCTCTCGTTTAATTCTTCTAAACGAATCTTATCAATCCAGCTTTTAACGGTTTGTAAACGGTAATTGAGTGTGTCTATCAACTGTAATTCGGCCTGAACCTCATAGTCGGCCTTGTGTCCCTCTTTACAAGAGGCGGCTAATAACAATAATGGAATAAAATATTTGAACATATTGCAAAATTAATTGAAATTATTTTAGTTTTGAATGCTCAAACAATTTATTGTTAACCAAGGCTGATTTAAAGAAAGTCAGAGAAATTGTATTTCTCAAAGATGTGTTTTTCATCGCCATTTCTGCTTTTGGAGGCCCTGAAATGCATATATCACTGTTTCTACGGAAGCTGGTGCAGGAGAAACGCTATATCAATGAAAACGACCTGCTGGAACTAAATAGTCTTTGTCAGATTCTACCCGGACCCTCTTCGACGCAGACTTTAACGGCTATTGCTTACAAGCTCGGCGGTCCGCGTCTGGCCTTTCTGGCGCTAATGATATGGATTATGCCGGCAACCATATTGATGACGGTGTTCGCGATTTCTACAAGCTATGTCGATCAGTCTGTTTTCCGCTTCATCGGTCCGATGGCTATCGGCTTTATCGTTATGGCTGCCATTAATATGAGTAAATTGCTGAAGAAGAAAACGATGAATATTGCCCTGGCCCTTGTTGCTGCATCTGCCTCTGTGGTTTTTCATTCGCCTTTTGCTTTTCCTGTCTTTCTCATCATCGGAGCTTTTGTAACCGCCCGATTTGGTCCGAAAGACTTTATACCTAATACAAAACCCCTCATTAATATTCGCTGGGCTAACCTGAGTTTAATGGTATTGATTCTTATTACAGTGGCGGTGTTAGGGGTGTTTACTAAAAATACCTTCCCTCATGTCTCACAACCAGTGCGTCTGTTTGAAAACACCTACAGAATGGGCTCAATGGTGTTTGGTGGTGGCAATGTGTTGTATTCTATGGTGCTGACAGAATTCGTAGAATACCGCCCTAAACAATATCTAACTTTAACTGAATTTAACACCGGTCTGGGTTTGCTACAGGCCGTTCCTGGTCCGACTTTTACCATTGCTACCTATGCCAATGGAATTGCTATGAAAAAATTAGGCTACGATGTGTACGGGCAGTTAATTGGCTGTGGTGTGGGCACTCTGGCGATATTTCTTCCAGGAACCTTGTTGATTTTCTTTGTTTACCCCATCTGGAACCAGGTTAAAACATATCCTGTGGTATACCGCTCTCTGGATGGAATCATTTCGGTTTCCATCGGCTTCCTCTGGTCGGCTGCCTTTTTTATGATTAAACCTTATTTTAAACATTCGGCAGATTTCGAAAATTCAACTGATTTTAATCAAAATACATGGATTCCTTTGCTGGTTTTCGCACTGACTCTGTTATATTTGCAATACAGGAAACTGCCAGCTTTTATTTTAGTTATTGTAACAATTCTGGCAGGATATCTGTTATGATTATACTATGCTGAAACAATTAACCATTTTTTGTGTCCTTATTTATAGTGCCACTGTACTTGGGCAAAAAAAACCTGCCAATGCCGGAGATAGTTCCCTGATTCAGTTTTCAGGTCTGCTTTTGTCTTCAGATAGTATTTATCCTGTGCCTTTTGCTTTCATACATGCAAAGAGTAAACCTTACGGAACCTACTCTAACCTGGAAGGTTATTTTTCTTTCGTTGCCCGTGCCGGAGATACCATTCAATTTAACCATGTGGAGTTTAAAAAGTCTTTTCTGGTCATCCCCGACACGCTTAAAGACCAAAAATACGCTATCGTTAAATTATTGACAAAAGATACGGTGTACTTTGATGGAGCAGTGGTGTTTGCAATGCCTCCAAGAGCAACTTTCGATCACCTTTTCGCAACTAAGGAAATTCCAAATGACGATGTGCAGAGAGCAAAAAACAATCTTGAACGCGAAGCTATGCGCGATCAGGCCGGACAAATGTCTGGTGCTGATGCCTCAGAAGCCTACAGATATATGGCGCGTAACTATGCCCAGAAATCTTATTACGCAGGTGGTCAAATTCCTCCAATGAACCTGATGAACCCATTTGCCTGGGCTCAGTTCTTCGAGGCATGGAAACGTGGCGATTACAAACGCAAAAAATCTAATATCAAAAAGAACTAATAAAAAAAGGCAGCTGTTAGGCCGCCTTTCTTCAGGTTATTTGTGAGTGTTTTTCTTAATAATTGTTGAGCATCATCGGCATTACCAGCATCACTACTTCTTCGTCTGCTTCGTTTTCTTGTGGTAATAATAAACCCGCTCTGTTTGGTGTGGATAGTTTCAGTTTTACTGAATCGTGGTCGACGTTAGATAACAACTCTAATAAGAACTTAGAGTTAAAGCCGATTTCAATATCTTCTCCATCGTATTCACAAGTTCTTTTCTCGTTTGCTTCGTTTGCTAATTCGATATCTTCAGCACTTGCAGCAAGCTCGTGACCAGTGATTTTGATTCTGATCTGGTGCGTGGTTTTGTTAGAGAAATTCGCCACACGTTTCACTGTTTCAAGGAAGTCGATACGGTTGATACCAACGATATTATTGTTGTCTTGTGGAATAACTGCTTTGTAGTCAGGATATTTTTCGTCGATTAATCTACAAGATAGTTTCATACTGTCTGTAGTGAAGAAAACATTCGATTTGTTGAAGTCAATCTGTATCGGTGTCACATCATTGTTTAATGATGATTTTAACAGATTAAGCGCTTTCTTTGGCAGGATAAAGTTGTGCTCTAATCCTGGTTTAATATCAGTTCTGGTTAATTTAACCAGTCTGTTTGCGTCTGTTGCAACGAAGTTAACGCTTTCCGGACTTAATTCAACGAATACACCAGTCAGGTTTAATCTCAGATCGTCATTACCTGTAGCGAAAATGGTTTTGCTGATACATCTCAACATGACATTTGATGGCATTGCAAATGAGTTTTCAGAATCGATTTCCGGAACTTTAGGGAAATCTGCTCCGCTCTGACCAGCAAGTTTGTAACGGCCATAAGAGGTGCTCAGTTCAATACCGTAAGTGTCTTCGTTAACTGTGAAGGTAATAGGCTGATCGTTCAGCATTTTTACAGTCTCAATTAAAAGTTTTGATGGTATAGCTACCAGAATATCGTCTTTAGATTCTACCTTTAAACTGGTCGACATAGATGTTTCTAAATCGGTAGTTGAGATGGTTAAATTGCCGCCTTTGATGTCAAAAAGGAAGTTGTCCAATATTGGCAATACAGGCTTAGATACAATCGCTCCGCTTACTCTGGTCAGATGTTCCAATAATTCAGGTGCCGCTACTATAAATTTCATACGAATGTTATTCTGTTATATAGTGTGCGAAAGTAGACAGACACTGCTTGGTTATATTCACATAATTGGGCGTTTTATTCACAAAAAACTGGTACTTCGCTCAATTAAAAAATTTTACCCGGATTAAGGATCATGTTGGGGTCGAAACTGCGCTTTATGCCCCGCATAAGCTCGAAATGTGCCTCTTGCATGACAATCTCCAGGTAGGGTTTCTGCACCAGTCCGATACCATGCTCTCCACTTATAGTGCCTCCGAATTGTTTACACATTTTAAAGATTTCTCTGATGGCTTCAGGTAAACGATTCTGCCACTGCTCGTCACTCATGTCGTTCTTTAGGATATTCACATGCAAATTGCCATCGCCTGCATGTCCGTAACATACCGCCTCAAAGCCATATTGCTTGCTCAGTTTTAAAACACCTTCATATAATTCTGGCAGATAGCTGCGTGTCACCACAGTGTCTTCTTCTTTGTAAATTGAATGCTGCTTTACCACTTCTCCGATTGACCGGCGTATCTTCCAGAACTTCTCCCTTGTTTCACTGTCTTCTGCCAGCAATACTTCTATCACGCCATGCTGCTCTAATACTTCGTAAATTTTCTCGCTTTGTGGCATCAGTTGCTGCTCCTCAAATGCGTCAACTTCAATCAATAAATAAGCCTGCTCTTCGCCTTGCTGAAATGCAATGTTCTGGTGCTTTACCGATAAGGCAACTCCTTTTCTGTCCATAAATTCGATGGCCGAGGGCTGAACGCCTGCCTGAAAAATAGATGATACACAAGCACATGCTTCTGACGCACTTTTAAACGTGGCCAGTAATAATGACCGGTAACCTGGATAGGGTAGTAGTTTAACCGTTATGGCTGTTACTATGCCTAGTGTACCTTCACTGCCAATCATCAACTGTGTCAGGTTATAACCGGTCGAGTTTTTCAATACGTTGGCTCCGGTGTGAATAATATCTCCATTGGCTAACACCAGTTCGAGGTTTAAAATATAATCCCTGGTAGTGCCATATTTAACACAACGCGGTCCGCCACTGCTATGCGCCACATTGCCTCCCAGGGTACAACTGCCTTTACTGGCTGGATCCGGTGGGTAAAACATGCCTAATTCCTGTACAGCATTCTGCAAGGTTTCGTTTATCACTCCTGGTTCAACAATGGCCTGGTAGTTCACCGGATCAATGCTTAAAATTCTGTTCATCTTTTCAAGACTCAACACAACACCTCCTTCAACCGGCAGACATCCGCCACTGAGTCCGGTGCCCGCTCCACGACAAGTTAAAGGCAATCGTCTGGTATTGCAATAGGTGGCAATTTGTGATACTTCCTGAGTGTTTGATGGTAATAAAACCAGGTCAGGGGTGTAAGAGAGGTCTTCCGTATAATCGCGGCCATAAATCTCTAATTGCTCGCCCGATACAATGCTGTTGCCACTGCCACAAAAGGATTGTAATGCGGTGATATCTTCTGTTGTTAGTCTGGAATAAGACATACAGCGAAAATACTAAATTTACTGACGCTGTTAAATGGAGTTTATAAACGAATTGTGAGCAAAGTGGGTCTTATTTTTCTTTGCCTTTTTTGTCTATGTTCTGCGGATCGTCTGTACTGCTGTTTCTGGTCCATACTCTCACCCAGTCTACCACAAAATCGTTAGAGATTGCAGAACCTTCCAGGTCGTTTTTGGGTAAATAGGCAGCATCAAAAGAATTGTTAATAATCACTACCATTTCGTCATCCATCCAGGCTCTTAAACGGGCATTCATTCTGATAAATGCCACTGCTTTGCCATCTGTAATGAATTTGATGTATTCAGGTGTCCACTCACAGGCATAAACATGGAAAACAGTATCAGTATTGTTGGGTAAATTGATTTTCTTGCTGAGGTAACCGCGTGACCGGGTGTCGGTTTGACCGTAATGGATGGTGGCATACTGGTTGTGAATGGTTTTGCCGGTTTTCTTGCCATACATTTCAAAAATGTCTATCTCAGGGGGCCATTTGTGTGCACCTGTTAGCCAGAAGGCAGGCCAGGTAGCTGCTCCGCCCGGATTCTTACTTCTGATTTCAAAGTAACCATACTTCTGCTGAAATGAAATGTCTGAATTGATCAGTCCAACCGCATACGGAATTACAATGCTGCTGTCTCCGGAGGCAAATCTTTTTGGTCGGTAAGTGCCTCTCAAATGCAAAAATCCACTGTCTGCACTGATCATCTCTTTCGAGTAATACTGATGCGGATTGCCTGGGTGATATTCGCCCCAGGGCTGACCCAATCGCCATTTTTTTGTGTTTAAACTGTCGAAGTTGTCTTCAAAACTTATGGTCCAGCCTTCTTTCGTTAAGCTGCTTTTTTTACTGGCTTTTTTATTCAAATGATACCGAAGCTTTAATCCGCCATTTTTAAAACTTAAAGTTTGCTTAAAGAAATAGGTCGTGATCACCTTCTTATTAGGATTCAGGGTGTCTGATGGTGCCGGCTGAAACACCATATAACTGAGTAAAACCAGGCTGTACATCTTACCTTTTTAGTGTTTTATAATCTTCGGAGGCACACTTAAGAACCTTTAGTGCCATTTCCCTGCCGTATACAGAGGCGATCTCTACAGCATTGATTTCAGAGGAAGGTGCAAGTTTGTAGGTTTTGAAATAATGGATTAACCTCTGTAAAATAGGGTCTGGTATTTCAGTAATATCAGTGATATTGCCATACAGCAAATCGTTTTTCATGACGGCGATGATTTTGTCATCTGCCTCATTTTTATCAATCATTCTGAGGCCGCCAACAGGAATGCAATCTATCAGGATATTGTTGCAGTTGATGGGTTTTTCACTTAAAATGCAAATGTCCAGTGGGTCGCCGTCTCCCTTTGTGCCTGCAGTTCCGGTATGCTCAGAGCAAAGCCGGCCAATCTGGTCGCCACAATACGTTTGAGGAACAAAGCCATAAAGGGCAGGGCAGAGGTTACTAAATTTTTGAGGACGGTCTATTTTAAGCAATCCACTGACTTTGTCGAGTTCGTATTTAACTGTATCAAATGGCGTTATCTCTATGTAGGCGGTTACCTGCTCAGGAAATGCTGAACCAGCTGAAACGCCATGCCATGGATGAGCAGTATTCAATTTAGTTCTTCTTGAAATAAACAGTCACCGGATTGCCGTTGTAATCCACCAGAAGGTTCATCGACGCATCCTGAAGATCTAATATCGTGGCTGTATCGTTGATGCCTAAAACAGAACCTATGAGTTTCTTACGTCCGTCATAAAAACTCCAGTTAGAAACGGTTGAATCGGTGCCACCTGAACATATTTCAGCGTTTTCGTATTGGGTTAAACTGCTGTCACGACGGAATTTGTAAGTATCGTCTTTCTGGCAACTCGGTATTAATCCAAGATTCCAGATGTCTGTGCCACCAAGCGTTACTTTGTAAACGATCCATGGAGCTGCCGTTATGCGGTTCATTTCCACGTCAACAGGAGGCTGATTGTCGGTTTCAATAATGATTTCCTTTTTACAGGCATTTAGCACTAATACAAGGACTATAAAACCAAATAGATGTACAATTTTCATTTTATGATTGCTTTTTATAAAAGACCTTTAAACTCTGGGTTTTGTTGCAATTCAATTAAATTTAATTTTCTTTTTCTGTTTTTATGGATGTTTAAATGTAATTGTAGCAGGCAAACCACTGTACTCTGTATTGATTTTTAATGTGTTCTCGTCAAGGGTTACCACATCTGTTGTGTCATCAATGGTGATAGTGCTTGATAATTTCATGTTAAGTATCAACTGGGTATTGTTGTTGTATAGTTTGTAATAACTGGCCGTTGAATCAGGATCAGTGCTGTTGCATTTATTGCTCATGTCGTAAATGCTCATTGAATCATCCGATCTGAAACGGTATTGATTGTCTTTGTTGCAGGCTTCAACCAGCATCCAGAAATCTGTAGCTCCGCTTGTTAGTGAGTTGATTTTCCAGTTTTTCATGGTAATTAACTCAGCAGCTGTTTTGGTACTTGGAGTATTAGTGGTTGGGGTAGCAGGTTCTTCGTCTTTGCAAGAGAAAATAGCAACAGAACATACTGCTGCCAACAAGAATAGATGTTGCTTTTTCATAAATATTAAAAAACAAATATAAGGATTTTTGCTTTATTTTGCAATTCAAAAATGCCCTGGTTCAAAGAATGGTTCAATAGTCGCTATTATCACTTGCTGTACGGCAAAAGGGATGAATCTGAGTCTGAGACATTTATTAATAATTTAATGGGTGTTCTTAAGCCTGAAAAGGGCTCTAAATTTCTGGATTTAGCCTGCGGTAAAGGAAGACATGCTCAGCAAATCGCTAATTTTGGATTTGAAGTACATGGTGTCGACCTTAGCGAAGAAAGTATCTCTGCCGCTAACCAGATGGCACGCGAACACCTGGTCTTTAAAGTTCAGGATATGCGAAATGTCTATCTGCCGGGCTATTTCAATTACATCTTTAATCTGTTTACCAGTTTTGGCTACTTCGATCGCCTCGAAGATAATCTCTCTACGCTAAAGGCAGTACGTGCCGGTCTGACAGAAAAGGGCGTTTTTGTACAGGACTATTTTAATGCACAAAAAGTAGAAGCTCTGATGAAAGCCCACGAAATTAAATCCATTGAAGGTGTCGATTTTGATATTCGTAAACATATTGACAATGGGGTTATTTATAAGTCTATTAAATTTACAGACCTCGGTCAGGACTACCAGTTTTGCGAACAGGTGAATCTTTTTCATCTGAAAGATTTTGAAAATATGTATCAGGAAGCAGGTTTTAAAATCATCAGTTTTTTTGGTAATTATCAACTGGAACCTTTTAATCCTGATTCTTCCGACCGACTAATTATTATCTCTGAAGCGATATGATCAATGGATTTGACACATATCTCTATCGTTTAATCAATCAGAAACTGGTTGCTGACTTTCTTGACCCTGTAATGTTTTATGCCTCTCACAAATGGTTCTGGGTGCCGGTGTATCTGTTTATAATTGCAATCACCATTAAAACCTATAAAAAGAGAGCATGGTTGCCTGTTGTGTGCATGCTGCTTTGTTTGCTGGCTTCCGACAGATTTACCAGTGGAATCATGAAACCTCTGTTTGCCCGTGTTCGTCCCTGTCACGAATCTGTCTTAACTCCGCGCATTATCGAGGGTGTTCATTGCAGTGATACAGGTTCTATGGCTTCATCTCATGCAGCCAATCATTTTGCTTTGTCTGTGTTTTTAATTCTGCTGTTTAAACTGAAAGGCTGGCTGCGACTGGTATTGATAGGCTGGGCTGTGCTTGTCGCCTATTCAAGAGTGTATCTCGGAGTTCACTTCCCAACAGATGTAATTGCCGGAGCAGGGATAGGCACCCTCATCGCATATTTTATTCATCAACTATATTTGAAATTCATACAATCACAATGGGAATCTTAGTGCCTTTATTGATTTTACTTTCTGGTCCTTTGCTGGGCATTCTTCTGCAGAGAAAATTCAGTGCAGGATCTCATAAATTTATTGGAAGTACTGTTTTGTTCAGTGGCTCGTTTCTTTTAGGAATTGCCTTGTTTGGCCTGATGCCTGAACTGTTTGATAATATTCGAACCGCTGGTCTTTGGATCGTCAGTGGGTTTTTGTTTCAGATATTTTTAGAGCGATATACGGGCGGACTCGGACATGGACATATTCATAGTCACGATATCCCTAAAAGTGTTTTTGTTTTATTCGGTGGGTTGATGCTGCACGCACTGTTTGAAGGCTATTCAGCAGGTCTGAATAATCACATGCGTCCCGGTGTCATTTCAGGAATGGTGGGAGGTATAGCTATTCACGAAATTCCGGCAGCTTTCTCGCTGTCAGTACTCATGCACTCTAAATACAAGGGTAAAGTTCACGCTATTCTGTTTTTACTTTTCTACGCCTGTGCTACGCCGATGGGCTACTTTGTCGGTGTGTTTGTACACTCAGAGAATTTGATTTCAGAAAGTTTAACCCAGATTATTACTGCTATTATTGCAGGCACCTTCCTGCACATCAGTACCACGATTGTTTTTGAAAATTCTTTGCGCAAAAAAGAAGGCCTGAGCAAGTGGATAGTGATCTTGTCAGGCCTTACAGTATCGTATATAGCTTGTTTACTGGGCTGATGCCTGTTTCTGATGGTATTCAAACAGGTTGTGTATCGGTTGTTTGATAATGTTGCCGATATTGACTTTAAATTCTTTTGCAACTTGCCTCAGCTGTGGTTCAAATACCATTGCAATTGATCCGACAAAATGAACGGGTACAGTTTTATGTTTGCCATACTTTACAATATGGGTACTGAAAAACTCTCTGAATGCTGTCAGAACGATTGATTCTATGTATTTAAAATTGACATTTTCGCCAAGGAACTTTGCATAAGATGCCAGATAAGTGTTTGGATTAGGCTTGTTGTAAATACTTCTTATGATCTCTTCTTTGTCTGGAAAAGTATTGTCAAAATACAAACGTATATTGATCGGCATCTCGTTATAGAAATACGCCTTAAGAAGTAATTTTCCCATGTGCATGCCACTACCTTCGTCGCCCAGAATAAAACCCAGACCATATTTCGGAATCTGCGGTAAAATAGATTTTCCACCCCAGTAGCAAGCATTGCTGCCTGTACCTAAAATACAGGCAATGCCTTCTTTGTTCCCGCAGGTTGCTATTGCCGACCCATCTAAATCGTGCGAAACAAAGATCTCTGCATTAGTAAATACCTCTGCCAGAGAACTTCTGATATGCTCTTTATAAGCATCTGTGCTGCATCCTGAACCGTAAAAGTATACTTTAGTAAACTTGGTCACTGTGATGTCTTTGAAAGTCTTCTTAACCTCACGCACGATTTGTTCCTTCTTAAGAAAGTATGGATTCAATCCAACACTCTCAAATAACCTCGGAACAGGTGTGATGCCTGAAAACATCCAATCACATTTGGTGCTTCCGCTATCTGCAACTAGAATCATGATTTTTAGCTTTTTTGATTATAGTTAAGATTAGCTGAACATACCATCAATGATGACACCAGTGTCATTGCTGTTGATGCACATTACAGGAACTTTACCACTGTGGTTAACGATTTGCTGAGCATAGCTGCCTAAAAGGAATTCACTGAATCCTTTTTCCTGCTGACTCATAATCATGATCAGATCAGCGTCAATTTCGTTAGCATATGCTAATGTATCTTCGGCAAAACTATCAGGATATTTATCCTCATCCAAACCTCTCACAAGGTAAGTAGCACCATTTTTATCCAATATATCCTGGATCTGGTTAACCGCACCGAAAATTCTGGTTCTGAATTCTTCGTTGGTTGAGTTTTCATAGATCACATGGATAGTGCTGTTGAATTTTTTTGCTAAATGTATAGCCCAGGTAACCTTTTGTCTGCTCTCTCTGGATAAATCGATAGGCATAACAATTTTCTGGTAACCTGAATTGCTGATTGATTGCTCTTTCACTACCACTACTGGCACTTTTGCGTAGTTGATTACACGGCTGGCATTACTGCCAACAATCTGCTGTAAGCCACTGGCACCGTTAGTGCCCATTACGATGCTGTCAAAGTTTTCTTTCTCTGCAATCTCGGTAATAACTTTATAGATCTTGCCAATTTCAATTCGTTTGTTGATTTTAACATTCGGGAATTTAGCTTTAGATTCTTCAATGAGTTTGTCCATGCGGGCATTAACTGCTTCCTTAATCAGGTCAAGCTTATTGTCGTTGCTTCCGAAAAGTCCAAACAGACCGCCTTCATCCTGGATATTAACAAGAGTGATTTCGTTCTTGTAAACATCGGCGATTTTTAAAGCGTGTCCCAATGCATTGTTGGCTACTTCAGAGAAGTCGGTTGGGACTAAAATGTTGTTGTTATTAGTTCTGTTCATAATGGTTGCGTGTTGCGATTTATTGTTGTTTTTAAAGTGCTTATGCCATGTTGGAATATACGTTCTGCACGTCTTCGTCGTCTTCTAAACGATCTATCAATCCTTCTACCTGAGCTTTTTCTTCTTCAGTCAACTGCACTAAATTAGTCGGAATTCTCTGAAGTTCTGCACTTACTATCTGAATGCCTTTAGCCTCAAGTGTTTTTTGCATGCTGCCAAAATTCTCAAAAGATGCGGTAATTACCATTTCATCTTCTTCTACTTCTATTTCTTCTAAACCTGCATCGATTAACTCAAATTCTAATTCTTCAGTATTTACACCTTCGGTTTTGATTACGAAAACACTCTTGCGCTCGAATGCAAAATCCAGACTGCCTGATTTAGATAATTCTCCGCCACCTCTGTTCAGATGCATTCTGACATTGGCAACTGTTCTTGTTGGATTGTCGGTGGCAGTTTCAATGATTAAACCAACACCTTTCATGCACATTGCCTCGTAAGCTATCTCTTCGTAGTTACTGGTGTCTTTGCCTGCAGAACGTTTAATGGCCGCATCAATACGGTCTTTAGGCATGTTCTGACTTTTAGCGTTGGCTATAACAACCCTCAGTTTAGCATTGGTTTCCGGATCCGGACCACCAGCTTTAACTGCTATCGCGATCTCTTTGCCATACTTGGTAAACGTTTTTGACATTTTGTCAAAACGTGCAAACATTTTGTGTTTTCTCTTTTCAAATATCCTTCCCATACGGTTGTAAAACTCGATGCAAATTTAGAAATTTATTGGAAAGTTTGTAAATTAAATTAAAGGTAGACCTATTCCTTGCAGTGATTCTTCGTTAATGCCAGGAAAATGTTATCAAATGCTCCCTGTTTTCAAGGCTTACAAGAGATGATGATTTAAGTCAATTTGCTTAAATTACCACTCAGCGCCTGGATAAGCTCTCTGCAGATACTGCATTTCTGCCAGAATATAGCCGAGATGCTCGCTGTGGTAGCCCTTTTTTCCGCCTTTTTGCTGATAGTTCGACCCCGGAATGCTCAATGTGGCTTCTTCCATAATCTCCTCAACTTTTGATCTCCATAATGGAGCAATCTTACTCAAATCAGCTCCAAAGCCCATGGCTAAAGCCTGAGTTTCTGTCTCAGATGGATTGAAAAATTCGCCTGTGTATTCCCATAAATCGTTAACAGCTGTCTGCATTTTGTTTCTGCTGAGCTCTGTTCCATCTCCCAGTCTGATCATCCATTCGCTGCTCCACTTTAAATGGTAAGTACTTTCCTTAATGGTCTTTAAGGCTATTTCTTTCAGTCTGTTATCTGAACTTTCAGATAACTGTTTGTGTAAGTGGTAATGAAAGGTGTCGTAAAAAAACTGTCTGACAATGGTATAAGCCCAGTCTGTGTTTGGTTGCTCACATAAAAGACAGTTGCGGTATTGAAGCACATCTCTTAAAAATGCCTCTGAATCTTCAGTCGCGCCTCCGCCTTTGATATCCGCTGCGTAATGGTATAAACTGCGGGCTTCTCCAATCAGGTCGAGCGCAATATTAGTGAGTGCGATGTCTTGCTCCAGAACTGGACCATGACCGCACCACTCGGCGCAACGCTGACCCAGAATCATGCTGTTGTCAGCCAGATGAAGGATATAATCTGATAATACGTCTTTCTCCGTCATTACATGTGGTTTAATTCTTCAGGCAATACGTAAAAAGTCGGGTGTCTGTAAACTTTGTCATTCGCCGGGTCAAACAAAGAATCTTGCTCTCCAGGTTCGTTGGCGTGAAGATGCTTGCTTTCTACTACCCAGATGCTTACGCCTTCCATACGTCGGGTGTACACATCTCTGGCGTTTTCAATCGCCATCTGATAGTCGGCAGCATGTAAACTGCCTACGTGTTTGTGGTTCAAACCTTGTTTTGCTCTTATAAAAACCTCCCATAGAGGCCATTCTTTGTTACTCATTGTTATGCTGCTTCTGTATTGCTGTTATTCTTCTTAGCTCTCTTTTCGGCAAATGCAACTGCCGCTTCTCTTACCCATGCACCTTGTTCCCAGGCATCAACTCTTGCTTTAAGACGTTGTTTGTTGCATGGACCATTGCCAGCAACTACTTCGTTAAATTCATCCCAGTTGATAGTGCCAAAGTCGTAATGACCGGTAGCCTCGTTCCATTTTAAATCTTTGTCTGGTATTGTTAATCCAAGAATCTCTGCCTGTGATACTGTTACGTCCACAAACTTCTGACGAAGTTCGTCGTTCGAGAAACGCTTGATTTTCCATTTCATGCTCTGAGCAGAATTCGGGGATTTGTCGTCGTTTGGTCCGAACATCATGATGCTCGGCCACCACCAGCGGTTTAAGGCGTCTTGTGCCATTGCTTTCTGCTCTGGTGTGCCATTGCATAAAGTCAGCATGATTTCATAGCCCTGTCTCTGGTGAAAACTCTCTTCTTTACAAACCCTTACCATAGCTCTGGCATATGGTCCGTAACTTGTACGGCACAGAGGTACCTGATTCATAATGGCTGCACCATCTACCAACCAGCCTATAGCACCCATATCTGCCCAGGTTAAAGTTGGGTAGTTGAATATGCTGCTGTATTTGGCTTTGCCGCTGTGCAGTTCTGCCAGCATCTCATCGCGACTCATGCCCAGAGTCTCTGCAGCTGAATAGAGGTAGAGACCATGTCCAGCTTCGTCCTGAACCTTGGCTAATAATGCAACTTTTCTTCTTAAATTCGGAGCTCTGGTAATCCAGTTGCCCTCTGG
>JBJTNS010000329.1:0-25979 GCA_046074245.1 Chitinophagaceae bacterium
GAATACATAAGGTTTTACCACTTGCTTTCTCCATAATGAAAGCCGGAGAAGATGGGTCCCATGCGCTATAACCTCTCGCTTCAAAAGTATTTCTGATACCACCGTTAGGGAAACTTGAAGCATCTGGTTCCTGCTGTACAAGCGCTTTGCCGTTAAATACTTCAATACCGCTATCGATACCTGTTGGATCGAAGAAGGCATCGTGCTTTTCAGCAGTTGAACCACGCAATGGCTGGAACCAGTGGGTGTAGTGGGTAGCACCTTTTTCGATGGCCCAGTTTTTCATACCTTCAGCAATCTGATCCGCCATTTTGCGGTCCATTGGCTTGCCGGTATTTCTGGATTCGTTAACAGCCTTGATGGCTTCTTTACTAACATACTCGGCCATTGCTTTTGGTCCGAATACACTTTTACCGAAGTACTCTGATATTTGTTTCATTTGAAATTTGGATGATGGTTGTTCCTGAGATTTAGATTTTGAAGCGCTCATCTTTTGATGATTTTTTTCGGATGCAAAAGTACGGACATTAAGTGATTTGACAATTCAATCTGATAAAAGTCATGCACAAAATATTAAAAAATACTAAAACATGATGAAAAAAATAGTAAATTTCGACACGAAATGATAAATAGTCAGATTCCATATAACAAGTTACCTTTAATAGAGAAACGATTGTCAGAATCTGCTATCGAAGATTTTCAACAGATGAATGAGGCTGTCAGAGCCTTAGATTTTCTCAATGGTTTTTTAAGCGGATATGATGATGAATTGCTGCCTGAGTACAGCAGCAACCTCTTGTTCACTGAGCTAAGGAACTCTCTGGAACTGGAAGGTTTTCCGGTATCGCTTCAAAGAATATTTGAGGCTGAAAATTCAGAGAATGCCCTGCAGGATGAATTATTAACCGGTATTATTGAGTATCATTCAAAAATACTACAGATCCGTCAACTGCATCTTGAAGCCATCAAGCCATCGGGTTTCAGACAAGTGCTTAAGAATGCCGAGCAGTTCAGAGAACGCCGTGAGCATACCATTAAAAGTTATTTTACCAATCTTACGCTTTACACAGCACCTGTTCAATCATCTGTATTACAACAACTGCGGCAGGATTTAGAAACCTTTATTTCAGGCAGGAATAATTTATCCTCTATACTCTCAGGTTCGATTGCTCACTATCAGATGAGAGCCATGGCTCCCTTTAATCACTTTAATGGAGTTTGTGCCAGAAGTTTGCATCTGCAGTGTCTCAGGGTATACGGACTGGAAACAATCTGTTTACCTATTTCATCAGAAATTCTTAAAGAGAAGGAAACTTATCAGACCCTGATGAGGGATGTAGTTCAATCGGGGAACTTACTTACCTGGCACAGGTTTATGACAGATATCATCGTCGCTTCAGCCAGGAAACTCCCCAGACAACTAAAAGCACTGAGTAAGCTTAAGAAACAATTAGTCGAGCAAATTGACAAATACACCGATTACAATATGCCAGTATCACTAGCCAGTCTGATCATGCGTCAGCCGTATGTTAAGGCGATCGATCTGGTGGCAGAATTGCCCTGCCACCGTCAGACGGCAGCCACTTATCTGAAACATCTGGTAAAAATGGGGATCTTAATCGAAAAGAGTTCGGGCAGAGAAAAGTTGTATTTAAACAAAGAACTTATGGATATCTTATCCAATTAAACGCTAAAAAAGTATTTACTTTGCCAAAGTATGAAAGCAATGAAACGCATGTTGAGACTTATTCTGCCATTCAAAGGACTGGCAATGCTCAATATGTTCTTCAATCTGATTCAGATTCTGGCAGGTTTATTCTCACTGGCTCTGGTAATGCCATTGCTGGATTTCATGTTCAATAATAATCAGGATGCCTTCAAACAGAAATCTGTTGGCAGTGCAGGTGATTTTAACTCGCTCTACAACAATTTTATTCACTGGATGACAGAGTTTGTCAATAACGACAAACAAGCTGCCTTATTCTGGATATGTGTAAGTTTGCTGGTGGCAACTATCATCAAAAACATTGCGCGATATCTTGCCCTCTACTACCTGGTCATTTTGCGCAACCGCATCATAAGAGATATCAGAAGAGATTTGTACAATAAGATTCTCGATTTGCCTTTGTCCTATTTCAGCGATGAGCGCAAAGGTGATATCATCTCACGCATGAGTAATGATGTTAAAGAAGTTGAATGGAGTTTGATGGCCTCACTTGAAGCCATATTTAAAGAGCCTGTTACCATCATATTCTATATCGGATCATTGATTTATATGAGTCCGAAGCTGACACTTTACATTATCGTATTATTGCCCCTGGCTGCAGGATCTATCGCCTTGCTGGGACGCTCACTTCGCAGAAAATCAAAGCGTAATCAGGAGCAGCAAAGTGCGGTATTATCATTCCTTGAAGAATCTCTGGGTGGTATGAGAATCATCAAAGCTTTTGCAGTTGAAAAAGTGTTTCGCAGAAAATTCACTGATTTAAATAACAACTCAACAAGCGCCAATATCAAAGTCAATCACCGCGGCGACATGGCATCACCAATTTCAGAAACACTAGGAATTATGGTGGCATGTGTTTTATTGTGGTTCGGAGGAAATATGGTTTTTGGAGGCGAGTTAATTGGATCTGCTTTCCTGGCTTACTTTGCTATTTTTAGTCAGGTGATTCCTCCTTTTAAGCAAGTATCTCAGGCGTTTCCGATGGTTCAGAGAGGTGCAGCCGGAATGGATCGCTACGAAGAAATTCTCAACTCAGATATCAAGATTTATGAAGTAGAACAGCCTCTTAGCATACAAGCATTAAATGAGGGCATTGTTTATAAAGATGTCAGCTTTACCTATAATGGAACAGACATGGTTTTGAATCATGTTTCATTTGAGATTCCTAAGAATAAGAAGATAGCTTTGGTGGGTTCAAGTGGCAGTGGTAAAAGCACTTTAGCTGATTTATTGCCCCGTTTCTACGATGCTACATCAGGCAGTATCAGTATTGATGGAACAGACATCAAACAATACAGTTTACAGGAGTTACGTTCTATGATGGGTATTGTTACTCAGGAGGCCATTCTCTTTAATGACACCATTGCCAACAATATTATTTTTGGACATCCTAACGCCAGCATCGAAGATGTTAAATCTGCTGCAAAACTGGCCAATGCCCTCGAATTTATAGAAAAAACAGAAAATGGTTTTGACACCATGATCGGAGAGAGAGGCAGCAAATTAAGCGGAGGGCAGAGACAGCGTTTAGCCATTGCTCGTGCTTTGCTGCGCAATCCTTCTATCCTCATACTCGACGAGGCGACCAGCGCACTTGATAACGAAAGTGAGAAACTGGTTCAGCAGGCATTGGATAATCTCAGACAGGGCAGAACAACCCTGGTAATTGCACACAGATTAACAACCATTCAGGATTCAGACGAGATTATTGTTCTGGATCGCGGTCATATTGTCGAACGCGGTAGTCATCAGGAGTTGCTTGAACGCAAAGGGCACTATTACCGTTTGTACACCACACACGGTGGAACAGATTTGTAAAAACTGACCACTATCATGGCGCTTTGCACAAAGTTTCACTACTAAACCCTTATAATTTCGTGCTATAATTTTTAAATAATATGCAAATTAACATCAAAAGAATTGACGAAGACTTTTTAATGGAAGCCACCAACGACACGGGTAATACCTTACTAATGGATGGTTCTGAAAGCATAGGCGGGCATCACAAAGGCTTCAGACCAATGCAGATGCTTTTAGCAGCAGTTGGGGGTTGCAGCGCCATTGACATTATCTCAATTCTGAAAAAGCAAAAACAGGAAATTGATAGTTTCGAAGTAGTGGTGGATGGCGATTCTCAGAAAGAAGATACTTATTCGGTTTACAGAACAGTTGATATCCATTTTAAAATAAAAGGCCGTGTAGATCTCGACAAAGCACAGAAAGCGGCACAGCTCTCTCACGATAAATACTGTTCGGTCTCAAAAGCAATGGAATACAGTTCACAGATTCAGTTCAGAGTGAGTGTTAACGAAGACTGATGAACACCAAATCAAGGAAAATATTTAGTATATTTGCCTTGTGTTAAAATTCAGATATATCTTTTTGTTTTTGTTGTTTGCTGTCGATGGGCTAATGGCTCAGGACAGTTCTAAGCTTTCCAAAACCTCTGCAGGATTGCGGAACTCTGTTTTATTTTGTTTCAATTACGGCAGGCAGGTACCAGTGGGTTTACTAAGCAATCGCTTTGGAGGCAGCAATACGGTTGGTTTTTCAACTGCGTACAAGTTTGGAAATAATTTCCAGGTTCAGGCAGGAATTAATGCATTGTTCAGTGGTAAGGTTAAAGAAAATGGCATTTTTGATACCATGGTTGGAGGCTCAGGTTATCTGGTAGATGTTAATGGCAATCTGGCTGAAATTAAAATGTATGAGAGGGGCTTAACCTGGCATGTCGATTTCGGGAAAGTTATTCCGATCAATAAATTCGATGTAAACTCCGGAATTTTATTGACTGCAGGCGCAGGTTTCATGCAGCACTATATCAAGTACACGTTTCAGAGAACGGTTTTACCCCAGCTGGAGGGCGAGTATGCCAAGGGGTACGACCGTCTGACAAATGGTTTAATGCTCAGAGGTTTTGCAGGCTATCAGAAAATTGATCCCAAAGCTATGTTAAACTTTGTTGTCGGAATTGAAGTGCTTAATGGATTTACTAAAAACAGAAGAGCATTTAATTATGACACCAGAACGGCTGATAATACTTCCAGAAATGATTTGATGATAGGTCTGAAAGTAGGCGTCATGATCTCGATCAGCGGTAGAAAAGCCGGAGCATCTAAAGGTGACGAGGAGCGTTATTTCGATTAAACAATGGCCGTTATTTACCTCTTTATAACAAGATTGGCAGAAGTTATTTTGAATCTGCTAAGTATTTTTTTAAGAAGTGGTAAACTTAAGGATTTCATAGAGGGACGGAGAAAACAGGACTTATCAGTACCACTCCCAAAATCATCTAAACGTTATTGGTTTCATTGTGCCAGTCTGGGTGAATTTGAGCAGGCTCGTCCGGTAATAGAAGCCATCAAAGACAAAGACCCGGGCATCAGTATTGTCCTATCTTTTTTCTCGCCTTCAGGGTATCAGCAGAGAAAGAACTATTCACTGGCTGATGCAGTAATTTATCTTCCGTTGGATACACCATCCAATGCCCGAAAAGTTTTAGATTATTTTCAGGCCGATCAGGTAATTTTTGTCAAATACGAACTTTGGTATTTTTACTTGTCAGCCATTCATCAAAGGCAGATTCCATGTTATCTGATATCAGCAACATTCAGACAAAATCAATTTATTTTTTCATATCCTGGTGCCTGGTTGTTTAAGCTATTGCCCAGGTTTTCCTGTATTTTTTTGCAGGACGAAAACAGCTATCAGTTGCTGAAACAGAAAGGAATCACCAATATTCAGTTAAGTGGAGATACCAGATACGACAGGGTTAAGCAAAACGCATTAAAAGTTCAGCTAAATCCGCATATAGAGGCTTTTAAGTCCGATTCACCAATGCTTATACTAGGCAGCAGCTGGCAGGCTGAAGAGGCTTTAGCTGAGCAGTTTTTGCAGGATGATGATTTCAAATCTTTTAAAGTACTTATAGTTCCTCATGATATCAGCAAAAAGCATATAGATGCCATTTATACAACTGTTAAACCATATGGTGTATCTTTATATACCGAGCAACAGATTCCTGAAGGCAGTCGTGTAATGGTATTAGACACCATTGGTCATCTGGCGAGTGCTTATTATTATGGTGATCTGGCTTTGGTTGGTGGAGCTTTTGGAAAAGGACTGCACAATATATTGGAAGCTTTGTCTTTTGGTGTGCCCGTAGTTTTTGGTCCGAATACAGGCAAGTTTCCTGAGGCAGCTCTGGCTATGCATTCTGAAGTAGCGTTAACCGTTACAGATTATGAGAGTTTAAGAAAGAGTATCTTATATTTCTTACCGGATAAAAAACTTGACAATACAATAAGGGCCAGGTGTATTGATTTTATCAACTGGCATTCTGGAGCTACCGCGAAAGTTTTAAAAGTTTTAGAGTAAAATTAAGCTTAGAAAAGTTCGCCGTTTTCTTTGCGGTATTGAATTCTGCCAAGGTGTTTATAGGCATGAGCAGTTGCTTCTCTACCTCTTGCAGTTCTCATCAGATAGCCTTCCTGAATCAGGAAAGGTTCGTATACCTCTTCTATTGTACCGGCTTCTTCGCCTACGGCGGTTGCGATGGTATTGATACCTACCGGACCGCCTTTAAATTTATCAATAATAGTACTTAGAATTCTGTTGTCCATTTCATCCAGACCGTTGGCATCAACATTCAAGGCTTCGAGAGCGTATTTAGCGATGTCCAGGTTAATGGTACCATCTCCTTTTATCTGGGCAAAATCGCGTGTACGGCGGAGTAAAGCATTGGCAATACGCGGGGTGCCTCTGCTTCTTCTGGCGATTTCGTATGCTGCTTCGTTGGCGATAGGTACTTTGATAATGCTGGAAGAGCGGTTGACAATTCTGGCTAAGAGGTCGGTGGTATAGTATTCTAAACGATTGGTTATTCCGAAACGTGCACGCAGAGGAGCAGTTAGTAAGCCAGATCTGGTAGTTGCACCAACGAGGGTAAATGGAGCCAGGCTGATCTGAACTGAACGTGCGCTGGGACCGCTATCCAGAACGATATCAATTTTGTAATCCTCCATAGCCGAGTAGAGGTATTCTTCGACAACCGGACTAAGACGGTGGATTTCGTCGATGAACAGGACATCACCCTCTTCGAGATTCGTAAGCAATCCAGCCAGGTCACCGGGCTTTTCTAATACAGGACCGCTGGTGATTTTAATATTGCTTTGAAGTTCGTTTGCGATGATGTTTGCCAGAGTCGTTTTTCCGAGTCCCGGAGGTCCGTGAAGCAATACGTGATCCAGCGCTTCACCACGCTGAACTGCGGCTTTTACGAATACCCGAAGATTATCAAGAATTTTTTCCTGACCAGTAAAATCTTCGAATTGCGTTGGTCTCAATACCTTTTCGATATCTCTGTCGGCAGGACTTAAAGCATCTTTTTCAGGATCGAGGTTTTTGTTTAGCATGGTGATGATGCAAAGATATTGGAAGCTGTCGAATAATACAATTGAGTAATTGGGCTTATTTTAAAGAAGCATACAACCATTTAAGCGAAAAATCTATCTTACTAAAAAATTTGTATGAAATTTGTAATATCAAAACCGATGAGAATTATACTCCTTACTCTATTTGCTGTTTGTCAGTTTGACCATGTTTTCGCTCAGATGAGCGATGGTGTAAAGTTTGACAAAGTGTCACATGATTTTGGTAAAATCAAAGAAGAAATTGGCACTGCCATTGCCATATTTGAATTTACGAATGTCAGCAATGGTCCTGTTTATATCAAGAACATCGAGACCAGTTGCGGTTGTACCAAGCCAGAGTATTCTAAAGACACAATTCTTCCGGGAGGAAAGGGATTTATAAAAGCGCTGTATGAAACCAGAGGCAGAAGTGGCGATTTTCATAAGAACCTATTTGTGTATTTCAACGAGCAGGATATGTATCAGAGTCTGACCATATCTGGTTCAGTAATTCCGGAAGCCAATCTGGCGAAGCGACCAGAAACTTATAGCACAACGTATTCAAATCTGGCGCTTACCTCTATGATAGCAGCATTTCCGGATTTGCATACCAATCAGAAGCAAACTTATACCATTAAAGCTTTTAACTACCAGGGATATCCAATTAAAATCTGGGAAGTCAATGAAGTACCAGACTACCTGACAGTCAATATTGGTGACAGCGTCATCGATGTAATGGATTCTATGTTTATTACCTTTACTGTTGATGGAACCAGGATTGCAGAACTGGGAGAGATTCGTCAGAGAATAGCTTTTGTTACAGACGATGCTGCCGGAGAAACTAAATTTCTGCATGTTTACATCAATCTGAAAGAAGATTTTTCTAAGTTAACCAAGCAGCAGAAACTCAATGCTCCTGTCATCAGCATTGATTCAGGCACTGTGTTAAATTTCGGCAAAGCCGTTGCAGGATCTATTGTCAGCAAAACGGTTACTATAACCAATAATGGGAAAACCGAGTTAAAAATAAGAAGTGTGAAACCAAGTTGTTCGTGCATATCGTTTAATTTACCTAAGCAGATTTTAGCTCCGGGTGAGAAGGTAGTCTTTACCATTTCAATCGATACGGTGAATCAAACAATAGCCTCTCACAGTAAGTATTTAACATTATATTCAAACGACCCCAAAAAATCAGAGCAGAATATTAAACTCTTAATAAATATCACCAATTGAATGTTATGAAGAAAATTGTTTTAAACGCCTTAGTAGCCGCAGTATTTGGTGTTTTAGGCGCATTTCTATTTACAAGGTATCAGTCTGATTCAGCAAAAAATTCGCTTGCAGAGACTGAAAACCTGAAAGGCTTATTAGCCTCTTATAATGGCAAAACAAGCGAGAACAGCATCAGTTTTGTGCTTGCCTCGAAGGTCAGTACCCCCAGTGTAGTCTTTATTAAAACAACAGCCATGGTTCAGCAGAGAAATCCGTTCGGAATGTTTTTCGATGGATGGGATCCATTCGGTAGCATCGGAAAAGTAAGCAGTACCGGCAGTGGTGTGATTGTAAGAAAAGATGGATATATCATCACCAATCTCCATGTTGTAAAGGATGCACAAACGATAGAAGTGGTGCTGAATAACAAAAAGAAAACCTACACAGCCACTTTAGTTGGCACAGATCCGTCGACAGATCTGGCCTTGTTAAAAATTGAATCAGATAATTTACCAGCCATTGCCATTGCCAATTCTGAAGATTTAGAAATTGGAGAGTGGGTAGTAGCAGTAGGTAATCCATTTAACTTAACCTCTACCGTTACGGCAGGTATTGTGAGTGCGAAGGGCAGAAACATCAATGTCGTTAACAATCAGTTTCCAATTGAGTCGTTTATACAGACAGATGCTGCTATTAATCCAGGTAACAGCGGTGGTGCTTTGGTGAATCTGAACGGCGAACTGGTGGGTATTAATACCGCAATTTTTAGTCAGACCGGCAGCTATGCAGGATATGGATTTGCCATACCTTCAAACATCGTATCTAAAACCATCAAAGATTTGATAGACTTCGGGCAGGTACAGAGAGGCTATACCGGAATTGAGGCCGACGAAGTTGACGAGAGCTCAGAGAAAATTAATAAAGTAACGAATGGTGCTTTGGTGAAGAATATTTATAACGAGAGTCCGGGTGCCAAAGCGGGATTAATGAAAGGCGATATTATAGTAAAGATTCAGGACAGGGCAATTAATGGAAAATCTGGTTTCGACGAGCACATGTCGTATTACCGACCAGGCGATAAAATCAAGATCAATTTTGTCCGCAAAGGCGAGTCAAAGGAGACAACTATGACACTTACCAATCATGATGGCGAGGTTACTTTAGAGAAGAAGAGAGCGGTTACTTCAGACAAGCTTGGGGCCGACTTTTCTAATGTCAGCAAAGTAGAACTTCAGAAATACAATATCAGTTCTGGTGTGAAGGTAAATAATATCAGAAGCGGATTAATTGCCAATATGGGAATAGAAGACGGATTTATCTTTCTGAAATATAATGGCAATGTCTGCAAGGATGCCAACGAATTAATCAAATTGCTTGAGGCAGCCGGAGGGCGGATTCAGATAGAGGGTCTGAGTGCCGACGGCGGAAGAAGAATTTATAATTTCTGGTACTAATAGTTTTTTTAATTAATACACCCTGACAGGGTGTTTGAAAGTAAAATAATTATTTGGAGGTTTTTTTAACTTTTCACCCTGACAGGGTGTTTTGAAATAAAATAATTACCACAACAAAAAAGCGCATTCATTTTGAACGCGCTTTTTTTATTGATTAAGATTAACTTTTATCTGGCTGCACTTTGTTTCATGCAGTTTAACAACGCATTTTTAACGCTGTCGCTAACGTCGTGCAAAGGCATTCTGACAGTAGTGCCACAAATGCCCATTGCTTCAAGAATTACTTTAATGCCTCCCGGACTGCCGTCGGCAAAAATGAGGTTCATAGCATCCAGCAACTGATTGTGAAGAGGCAGAGCAGCTTTGGTATCGCCATTGAGTCCAAATCTTACCATATCGCTGAAAGTTTTAGGATAAGCATTGGCAATTACACTGATAACACCATCCATACCCAGAGCCAGGAAAGGATGAGTGAGAGCATCGTCACCACTGATGACAGCAAAGTTAGCGGGGCGGTTTTTCAGAATATCCATGCATTGTGTAAAGTTACCACTAGCTTCTTTCGTGCCCAGAATATTGGGGTGTTCAGCCAGTTTTAAAGTAGTTTCAGTACTTACATTGCTACCGGTTCTGCCAGGCACATTGTAAAGAATGATAGGCAGTGGAGCTGCATCAGCCAGGTAGGTGTAATGTTTTAAGATACCTTGCTGATTAGGCTTGTTGTAATAAGGGGAAACACTAAGGATAGCAGAGATGCCATCAATGTCCTGGTGTTTCATGGCATCAGCCACTTCGAGTGTATGACTACCACCGATACCTAAGACCAGAGGTAATCTGCCATTATTTTCAGTTCTGATGGTTTCGAGAATACTTTGTTTTTCCTGTTTAGAGATGGTAGGACTCTCGCCGGTAGTTCCAAGAATCACCAGATAATCGACACCATTATCAATCTGATGTTTCACTAGTTTTTTCAATCCTTCGAAATCTATACTTGAATCTTTGTTGAAGGGAGTAACAAGTGCAACACCTGTTCCGCGTAGTTGTTGTGAAGTTGCGTGAGCCATAATTTTTATTGTATTTTTCTAAGTGATCTTCCAATTTCTATCAGATAGTTTTCGCATGGATCTGCACCATTTGGTTTAACCAGAAACTCATAGAAATGGGTATCATCATTTTCGAGGTAGGGGCCGATTCTAAATTTAGCTTTAGAAAAAACGGCGATAGTTTTCAGGTAGTCGTTATTGTTTAGACAGCCATTAATTAACAAGTCAAACGGGGTTTCTAAGAGTAATTTAAGTTCTTTAGATTTCGGAGCTGTAAAGAAGTTGAAATCTCCTTTGCAGCATAGTCGATAGATCTCGTTGGGCTGCATATCCGGTCCCAGTTTTTTTATCGGATAATAGGTAAGGAACACGATATCTTTGCCGCTTTTACGAAGCTCATGTCCGAAGGTTTTAAGTTCTTCTATTTCTTGTTTGGCTTGAGAACTGTCCCAGATGATCAGCACAGATTTGATGGCATCAAAGGGTAAAGCTGAACGGTTAATTTTCAGCTGACGGGATTTCTTTATCAGTGCTTTTGAGTTCAATTGAAGTAATTGGATTCAAAAGTAATTAATTAAGTGCTAAGTTAAAAGGGCAATTTTGAATAAGGTAGAACAGGTGCTTTTAAAAACACATAACCTGATTACACCCACCAGACGCTGCCTTCTACGGCTAATTCTGTATTGGTAAAAACTTCGCGGGCTTCATCCAGCAATGGTTGAAGGTTGTCGTATCTTGACGAAAAATGTCCGATAATTAATTGTCCGGCATTGGTCATACTAGCGATTGTTGCTGCTTGTTCGGCAGTGCTATGGAAATACATATTCGCTCTGTCTTCAAGGTTTTTCATGTAGGTAGATTCGTGATATAACAGGTTAACATCCTTAAAATAGGAAGCAATCTGCTTGTCAAAAATAGTATCCGAACAATATGCGTACGAGCGAGGTGAGCCTGCCGCCTCAGTCAGGATATCGTTTGATATAACTTCACCTGCTTCGTTGATATAGTCGGAGCCAGCTTTAATGCTTTTATAAGCTTCTACCGGAATATTATGTGATGCAGCAATTTCAGGAAGAAGTCGTCTTTGTTTAGGTGCTTCTTTGATTAAGAAACCAGTGCAGTGTATGCGGTGTTTCAGAGGGAAGGAGCTTAGTTCAAAATCATCATTAGAGAGGATATGTTCGGGGTGATTGCCATTTGTAGGGATAAAATTCAGATCAAATTTAAGCGACATGCCACCGTGAAGAATCTGCAGATCGAGAATATCTTTCAGGCCTGGCGGACCAATAATATTCAGCAATTGCTGTCGTCCCATCAAACTCATCGTAGAGATCAGACCAATTAAACCGAAGTAATGATCGCCGTGGAGGTGGCTGATACAAATATAATCAACCCCCGTATGTCTGACGCCGTATTTAAGTAACTGCATCTGGGTACCTTCACCGCAATCGATGAGGATTTTTGCACTTCCGATTTTAAGGAGTTGTGCACTGGGGTTTCGTTCTCTGGTTGGAGTGGCGCTTCCTGAGCCTAAAATGTATAATTCCGGATTCAAACTATTCTGCTACGATATTACAAATAATTCAGGTGTTGCCCCCAAAAAGATTTACGTATTTTTGCAGGAATTTTATGAAACAAAAGTTTGCGTTTATTACCGGAGCAACTGCGGGTATCGGACAAGCCTGTGCAAGATTGCTGGCAAAGCAGGGGTACAACCTGATTATCTGTGGAAGAAGACAAGATCGCCTGAATGAACTACAGCAGGCCTTGAGCAAAGAATTTAATATTGAATGTATAGCTTTATCATTTGATATCAGAAAACTTGAAGAAGTGCAAGCGGCCATTAGTTCGCTTAGTGATGCGCACAAACAGGTGGATGTACTGATCAACAATGCTGGTCTGGCAATGGGTTTATCTTCTTTTGAAGATGGCGATTTCAGACACTGGGATACCATGATAGATACCAATATCAAGGGCTTATTATATGTATCCAGAACATTGGTGCCTCATATGATAGCAGGTGGCGGCGGACATATTGTTAATGTCGGCAGTATTGCAGGAAAAGAAGTATATGCCAACGGTAATGTGTATTGCGCTACTAAGCATGCTGTAGATGCACTGAACAGAAGCATGAGAATGGATTTAAGCAAATTCCCTGTAAAAGTATCAGCCATTCATCCCGGAGCCGTGGAAACAGAGTTTTCTATCGTTCGTTTTGAAGGAGATACTGAACGCGCCAGAAAAGTATACGAAGGATTCGAGAATCTGGTAGCTGATGATATTGCAGAAGGTGTTTGGTTTATGATTAACAGACCGCCACATGTTAATATCAACGAGATGACCATTATGCCTACAGCACAGCCAATGGCCGGTGTTATTCACAGAAAATCTTAATTCCGTAACTTATCAGATATTTAGTTCATATTGCGCTCTTCCTGGTATCCTTCATTTATGCCATCACATTCAGTCTGGCTAAAGATGTCATGCCAGAATATATCAGAGGCTTTGGTTTCATCGTTTTAAGAGTAAGCGGAGCAACTATACTATTTGGCATAGCTTCCTTATTTGCAAAAAATGAAAAGGTCAACTGGAAATTGCATGGTCCGCGTATCTTATTGTGCAGCGTACTTGGTGTAATGGCCAATATGCTGATGTTTTTCAAAGGACTTGAAATTACCACGCCTATCAATGGAGCAGTATTAATGCTGGCGACACCCATTTTTGTGCTTGTGTTAAACAGCATCATAAACAAACAGGCCATATTAATTTCTCAGTTTGCGGGGATTATACTGGCATGTATCGGTTGTATATTTTTAATGTCAGGCAGGGGTTTTTCTTTTAATGCGACCACGATGCCTGGCGACATACTGGTGCTGATCAATGCCATATTTTATGCAGGCTACCTGGTTTTTGCCAAAGAGTTATTTAACCATTATCATACCCTGACAGTGTCTAAGTATACCTTTTTATTTGGAGCAATTCTGGTTATTCCTTTCGGATGGGGCGAATTGCGGGAAGCCAGATTTGAGGCAATGGATGCAGAAATCATTGCTAAAATACTCTTTGTAATAGTCTTTACCACCTTTGTAACCTATCTGTTAAATGCCTGGGCGATACTAAAGGCGGGACCTACTCTGGTGGGAGCCTACATCTATCTGCAGCCCATATTAGCAGCCATTATAGCGATACTACTTAAAAAAGATGAACTCAATATGCAGAAAATATTGGCAATATTGCTCATTTTTGCAGGAGTTTTCATTACCTCAACAAAAACCAAATGGTACAAATCAAAAGCATGACAGGTTTTGGATCCGGAGAAGTCGATAACGACATCTGGAATCTGAAAACCGAAATCAAATCACTTAACAACAAGTTTCTGGAATTAAACGTCAGAATGCCAAAGTCGTTTAAAGATAAAGAAATTGAGTTAAGACAATTACTGGGTGCAAAAATCCAGAGGGGGTCTGTATCAGTGTCTATCGTTGCAGAGCGCAAAGACAATACCGGAGTCAATGATAACCTCAATGTCAATTTGCCTTTGGCTAAGTCGTATTACGATAAACTGAATCAGTTGTCAAAAGATTTAGGCATGGAAACGCCTAATTTGCTAAATACCATCATCGCTTTTCCGGATGTAGTTAAATACGAAGAAAACGAAGTGTCTGAAGAAGACTGGCAATTAATTCTGACAACGGTAGAAACAGCATTCGAAAAATTTGATCAGTTCAGATTACAGGAAGGTAAAACCATTGGTAAGTATATCATAGAATGTGTTGATAAAATCAGAGAATATCTGAAGACTGTAGAGAAAGAAGAAGTGCCCCGTCGCGAAAGCATTAAAGGTAAATTACTTCAATCGCTGACAGATAACAAAGACGACATCAAAGTTGATGAAAACAGACTCGAGCAGGAGATTATTTTTTATTTAGAGAAATACGATATTGGCGAAGAGAAAAGCAGATTGCGTCACCACATCGATTTCTTTATAGAGTGTCTTGAAAAGGATGCTAATGGCAAAAAACTGAATTTCATTTCCCAGGAGATGGGCCGTGAAATCAATACTCTTGGCAGCAAGGCCTATTATTTTCCAATTCAGCAGGCAGTGGTTCTGATGAAGGAAGAGCTCGAGAAAATCAAAGAACAGTTACTGAACGTCCTTTAATATCAATGACTGCTCCTAACGAGATCAACAACAGCAGCAAAACAGCTTTGAGACCTCTGCTGTATGCGCTGATGCTCGCAGCAGGTATTGGAATAGGAATGTCTGTCAACCAGACTTCCAAGGATAAATTTTCTCAGATTTTTGATATCATCAGCAGAGATTATGTTGATAGTACAAGAACCGATGTGCTGGCAGAAAGCACGATTGAGTATTTACTCTCTCAGTTAGATCCTCATAGTTCTTACATTTCTCCTCAGTTTACAGAGATTAATGAACAGCAGATAAGGGGTAACTACGAAGGTCTAGGCATAGAGTACATCTCATTCAGAGATACACCTTGTGTTTATAATGTCTATGCCGGCAGTCCGGCAGAAAAAGCTGGCATAAAGCCTGGCGACAGGTTGCTTATGGCCGGTAAGCTGAAATTAACCGATAGCTTAAGCTTTAAAGAAATCAGGAGTGCCATGACTGGCGAAGCAAAAAGCAGCATTGCCATCAAGGTATACAGAAGAAACACCAATTCTATTATAGATTTTAACATTAGTAGGGATAACATAGTTTTAAACAGCAGTGAAGTCTACTACATGGTGAATTCAACTCTGGGATACATACAAATTGAACGCTTTAGTAATAATACCCATAAGCAGTTTGTTGCGGCTATGGAAGAGTTAAAGAAACAGGGAATGAAAGACTTGCTGATTGATCTCCGGAATAACGGCGGTGGCTTGTTGTATGAGGCAGTGGCGATAGCCAACGAGTTTTTGCAGAAAGATGAAATTATCTCTTATACTTCTGGTTACCGTAGAAAGCGCCATGATTTTATAGCTGATGGGAACGGAACATTTAAAGATGGTAAACTGGTTTTACTAATTAATCACAATACAGCCTCTGCCAGCGAGATTCTGGCGGGAGCATTACAAGACAACGACAGAGCCATCATCATCGGCAACAGGTCGTTTGGAAAAGGTCTGGTGCAGGAACCTTTTAAATTATCAGACGGATCGACATTAAGACTGACAATTGCACGCTATTACACACCAAGCGGAAGAAGCATTCAGAAGAGCTACGACAAGAATATTGAGAATTACAGGAACGAAATTTTCAGAAGAGACATTTTGAAAGACACTTTAAATCCGGTATTGGATTCGAGTATCAAGAAAGAATTTTTCACAAAGAATGGCAGGTTACTCACCAAAGGCGGTGGCATTCGTCCGGATATTACACTCAGGGATACCATTAATGACAGTACAGAGATTGAACAGTTGATGCCCGGCTTATTTTATTCGAGGATCTTTGATATTTACCTGATGGATTACATGGCAGGCGATATTGAAAAGGCCAGACAATTGTACAAAGATGTATATTCTTTTCAGGCACGTTACAGCATAGATAAGAAAGAGGTACTCAGATTCATTAAGGTTGCTTCAGCAATTCCTTATCTCCGTCAATTGAAATATTCTATAAAAACTGAAGATATTATAAAGAAACATTTGAAGGCTGCTATAGCATACAGATTGTATGGTGAGCGAGGAAAATCGCAGATCATTAATCGCGAGGAAGGCGTTTTCTCGAAAACTTTTGAGGTTTTAAAGAATTATAACCGCATTTTAAATATAGGGGTAAAGAAATCCCGTAGATTTGACTATTGATTCATGTTTCAATCAGTAATTTCATTAATTCCAATGTTCGTAAGAATTTTATTTACCGTAGCCTTTGTGCTCATTTTCGATTTATATGCTTATCAGGCTGTCAAAACACTGACTGTTGATTTATCAACTGTGGTAAGGCGCAGCATACGCATTTCATTCTGGGTTCTCAGCATCAGTTTTTATATCATGGGTTTACTGGCCATGGGTGGTTATCTTGTGCATGCCAGCAGAACAATTTACGTTTTAGTGACAGGCTTGTTTTTCGCCATGTTTGTGGCGAAGATGTTAATGATGATTCCAATGCTCATGGAAGATATCTATCGCATAGGCGCTAAAATTGTATCCTTTTTTCAGGCAAAGAAAGAAAGCGGAGCCTCAGAGAGTTTTCTGGTTAGCAGAAAAAGATTCATTTCACAGATCAGTGCCGGAATTGGTGGCTTAACTTTTACGGGCCTGAGTTATGGTGTTATAAAAGGGGCACACGATTACAAAGTACACCGTGTTAATGTACCGATTGCCAATTTACCATCAGGATTTAAAGGATTGAAAATCGGTCATCTCAGTGATATCCATTCAGGCAGTTTCTGGGACAAAGAAGCGGTAAAAAGAGGAGTTGCAAAGTTGATGAATGAAAAGCCGGATATCATTTTTTTCACTGGAGATTTAGTCAATAGCTTATCCGACGAGATGAACGAAGATTACATTGCGATTTTCGGAAGTTTAAAGGCACCATTGGGTGTATTTAGCATTCTCGGAAATCATGATTACGGCGATTATCATCAGTGGCCAGACAAGACAAGTTTTGGAATGGGCAATAATATGCAGTCAGATAAATCGCATATGTCTCCAATGCAGGTAGCAAACCTGGAAAAGCTTAAAAGTATACATGCAGAGATGGGCTGGGATTTATTACTGAACGAGCACAGGATACTAAAAAGAGGAGAGGATAGCATTGCCTTAATAGGAGTTGAAAATTATGGTGCAAGGGGCAGATTTGCCAGATATGGTAAGCTGGATATGGCCTATGAAGGCACACAGAATTACCCTGTTAAGATTTTACTGTCACATGATCCGAGTCACTGGGATTCGCAGGTGCGGACAGAGCAGTATAAAGACATTAATTTAACACTTTCCGGACATACTCACGGCGCTCAGTTTGGCATCGAGACAGCAGGGTTCAAATGGAGTCCGATTAAATACATGTATAAACAATGGGCAGGTATTTACAAAGAAAACAACCAGTATTTGTATGTTAACAGAGGCTTTGGATATCTGGGCTATCCAGGTCGCTTAGGCATACGCCCGGAGATAGGCATTCTCACCCTGGCCTAGTTGAACATCTATCTTAAATATTATTAAAGTAATCAAAAAACCAGTTGATTTACTTATAATTATAATTTAACAAAATGTTTTTATTTCCCAAATAAATGACTTTATTTGTGCCGTATTAATTTACTAATTAGTGTAATAAATGGAAAGAAATAAAGTCGACCTTGCCTACATAATCGACGATGATGAGGTGATCATATACCTTACCGGACTCATCAACAAAGATGTAGAGTTTTGTGATAGGATGGCTAGTTTTACAGATTCTGCCAATGCATTAAAAAGTATACAAACTGCCATAGAATCAAACTCTGATTTACCTTCACTGATATTAATAGATTTAAATATGCCTGTAATGAATGGCTGGATGTTTCTTGATGAATTATCTAAGTTAAAATTAGGCAAAGAGATTCCGGTATTTATTTTCTCATCTTCCATCAATCAGGAGGATATCAACCGATCAAAAAAGTATAAGATTGTTAAAGACTATATCATTAAACCTCTTACAGTAAATAAAATTAGTAAGATTTTAAGAACAATCAAGTAAGTTGACAAAAAAGGTGTTTCATTTGCATACAGCATACGATGGATTCAGGTGACAGATTATATGGTGAAAAGTTTATCAAAGAGCTCACTGACAATGTTCAGGGTATTTTCTTTCGCGGTTTTTTTGATAAACAATATACCACACTCAGAATAGATGGTTCTTGTTTTGAATTAAGCGGGTATACTAAAGAGGAATTTATTTCAGGAAAAGATATCACCTATCTGGACATCATACATCCTGAAGACAGAAAATGGCTGCGCACTAAGCGACAGGATCAGATAGACAGCAGACTGCCTATTGTTAATGAATACAGAATTATAGGCAAACAGGGCCGCATTAAATGGGTGAAAGAAATTGTGAGTGCACAGTATGATGAGGTGCACGAGAAGATGGTTCTGGAGGGTTTTGTTCAGGATATTACTCCGTATAAAACCAATGCCTTCATGTCGAATGCTTTTACTTCATTTCAGAATGCTGTCAACAATGGCTCTATTGTATCGATTACAGACAGAAAAGGCATTATCATCTTTGTGAACGAAAATTTCTGTAAAGTTTCAAAATATAGCCGTCAGGAACTGGTTGGAAAAGACCATAACGTGGTCAATTCAGGGTACCACTCTAAAGCTTTTTTTGCAGATTTATGGCAGACCTTATTAGCAGGTGATATTTGGCGTGGACAAATCAGAAATAAAGCTAAAGATGGTTCTTTTTACTGGGTGGATACTGTTATAACACCAGTGATGAATGATAGTGGCGAAGTTGATCAGTTTCTTTCAATCAGAAATTTAATTACTGATCAGAAAGAGAATGAATATGCTTTACTCGAAAGTGAAGCTCTGAACCGAAGTGTTCTGAAATCTCTGCAAACCAATATTGCTATTTTAGACGAGACAGGTTTAATCGTTAAAGTGAACGAAAACTGGACAGATTTTTCGGTTATGAACGGACAGCCGAATTTATTTAGAACCAGTGTCGGTGCTAATTATTTAGAGGTTGTTCAGAAGGCCATTGATGAGGGTGATCCGTATGCTGCTATGATGAAAGATGGCATTCATAAAGTGTTGAATAATGAACTTGACTTCTATGAGATGGAATATCCATGTCATGGACCAGATAAGGAAAGATGGTTTCTGGCACACGTTTCAAAATTTGAAAACGATATTAAACGCATTATCATTAGCCATTTTGATATTTCTCACAGAAAGCATCAGGAGGAAGTATTGCGAAAAAGTGAATCGCGACTCATGCAGGCTCAAAGGATTGCCAAATTAGGTAACTGGGAGCTGGATTTGCAGACAAACGCTTTGTACTGGTCGGATGAGAATTTTGATATCTACGAACTTGATAAAGATAAAGTAACTGCTAATTATGAAGTGATGCTTAGCAGATTGCATCCAGACGACCGCCCGGAGCTGGGATTAACCTATAGAAGAGCACTGGAATCAAGAGAAAAATTTGAACATACCCATCGTTTACTTTTCGACAATGGAAAGATTAAATACGTCACTCAGCAATGCGAATTTGAGTGTGATGAACAGGGTAAGCCGATACGTGCATTCGGAACAACTCAGGATATCACCAGTCAGAAACTCGTTGATCAGGCCCTTGAAAAGGAAAGATTGCGGTATAAGCATGTTGTAGAAAATATTAGTGATGGTTTGATTATTGATAATATTGAAGGAAAAGTAACATTTGCGAATCAGCAATTCCTTGATATGATAGGTATTGAAGAATCGGATCTGGACAATTTTGTTTTTGTTGATTATGTGTCACCCGAATTTAAGGATGTCATTACAGACAGGCATACCCGAAGGATGAAAGGTGAAGCTGTCAGCACTATTTTTCAGTATGCAGGTGTTCGAAAAGATGGCACTAAGCGCTGGTTTGAAGCACGTGTTACCAAGATCATGGAGAATGGCAAAATTGCAGGAACCCAGTCGGCGATCAGAGATATTACTGAAGAGAAAGCGAGTATCGATTTATTAAAAGCATCTGAAGCAGAAAAGACCAAACTGCTGAACGAACTTACCAAGCGGTATAATGAATTAATGCAGTTTAACTATATTGTTTCTCACAATCTGAGGGCACCTATTGCTAATTTACTCGGACTGGCAGAAGTGTTTGAAATGCCCGCACTGGATGATGCGGAAAAATTAAAAATCATTGGACATATCCGTTATTCAATCGAAAAGATTGATGATTTAATTCAGGATCTCAATATCATTCTGGCTGCGCGCTCGGATATTAATTCTAAAAAAGAGTTAGTAGACTTTGAAGAGATCATTCACAGTGTTAAACAGACCCTCGAAAAACAAATCAGCGAAACGAATACCCATATCAATTCTCACATTGAATACGGGGCACATAAAATATTCAGTATAAAAAGCTACATCAAGAGTTCGATTTATAACCTTGTTAGCAATGCCATTAAGTACAGATCTCCTGAACGTGTTCCTATCATTGATATTTCGATATCAAGAGACGACGACTTCTACACCATAAAAGTAGCGGATAATGGCACTGGCATCGATCTTGAAAAATATGGCAAAGAAGTTTTCGGGCTGTATAAAAGATTTCATCTGACTGTAGAAGGTAAGGGACTGGGATTAAATATGACCAAAGCGCAGATTGAAGCCCTTGGTGGAAGCATTGATATTCTCAGTGCTCCCGATAGAGGCACCACTTTCATCATAACAATTCCTGTTCAGCAGGGTGAATAAACATTGCTTATCTCTTGATTTATCTCGTAATTTGAGGGATGAAATCGGCGGGATTTAAATCTGTGTTGTTCTTACTGGCAATGCTGGCGAAGTTTGCCTATGGCAATGATACTACCTTGTATGATGTTAAACATTACGACATTCATGTTAGTGTCAACATCGATTCGCAGAGCATCAGTGGCTACAATGTCATGCAGTGTCTCATGCTTAAATCCAGCAGTGTTTTATACTGTGATTTAGTGCCATCAATGACTGTTTCTGGAGTTACCTGCAGGCAGGTGCCATTAAAGTTTATAAGGAAGCAGAATAAAGTAATAGTTACACTTGAGACACCAGCAAAGACTGGAGAAATTATTCCTCTGAACATCCAGTTTAACGGTAAGCCAGAAGTAGCGATTTTAGCGCCATGGAAGGGAGGATTCGACTGGAAGAAAGATGCCAGAGGAAAAGACTGGGTGGGACTGGCATGCGAGAGTAAAGGTGCATCCATCTGGTTGCCCTGCAAAGACGAATGGTCGGATGAAGCGGAATCGATGGATATGTATTTAACGGTACCTCAATCTTTAATTGGCGTTTCAAACGGGCGTCTGAAAGAAGTTATTCAGACAGGTACTGAGACAACGTATCACTGGCAGGTTTTAAATCCTATTAACAATTACAATATCAGTATCAATATTGGCGATTATGTATTGATTTCAGATACTTTCAGAGGTTTGAATACACTGAGTCTGGATTATTATGTGTTAAGTTATAACAAAGAAAAAGCGATCAGGCATTTTAAGGAAGTAGATACCATGCTAAGGGCATTCGAGCACTATTTCGGGGCTTATCCATTTCCTGAAGACGGTTACAAACTGGTGGAGACACCCTACTGGGGTATGGAACATCAGAGCTGTGTAGCCTATGGCAACAAGTACCGTTACAATGAGTTTGGTTTTGATTTTATTATTGTTCACGAGAGCGGTCACGAATGGTTTGCGAATAGCATTACCGCTGCAGATCCTGCGGATTTATGGATACACGAGAGTTTTACCACTTATTCAGAAGCCTTATATGTTGAATACACTCAGGGTAAGGAAAAGGCGCTATCATATTTGTTGTCGCAGCGCGGAAAGGTAATGAATAAATATCCGATGCAGGGTCCGAAACACCAGCACTACCACGGCTGGAAAGACAATGATATTTATTACAAAGGCAGCTGGGTTTTACAGACTCTGCGATACTCTGTTAATAACGACAGTTTGTGGTTTAACATGTTGCGGGAAATGGGTGCAAAATTCAGGCATCAGTTAATCAGCAGCGAGGAGATGGTGGAGTTTATTTGTAAACGATTACCGGGAATAAAAAGACCAGTATTAGATCAGTATTTAAATTATAGTGATCTGCCATTTTTATATGTCAAGTTAATTCGCGGAAAAGGCACGCAGTGGCTGGAATACCGCTGGGCTGCGGATGTTAAAAATTTTAGTATGGACCTACCAGTACAAACCTCTAAAGGCACAGTTGTATTAAGGGCAGGCAAGAGCAAACGCAAGACAAAAGTGCCTGCAGATTTTACATTAAATGACATTTTAAAGTTGAAGGAGCATGCTTTGATCAATGTAGGTGTGCAGGAATGAGTCATATAGCAGAGCTCCCTTCGCTCGCACGCTACATGGTGATGTATAACCGTCGGACCCACGGTCCACGGTAATGGTCGGACCCACGGCTCCTGAGCCTGTCGAAGGGCGGCTGACGTATGATTATAGCCGTCGGACCTGCGGTCCACGGTTAAAGGAACATCTACGCCGAGGCTTCGATGGTCGAAGAAGGCCATCAGGTAAGTAAATATGATTAATATGATTGGTGTGATTTATATGAATCAAACGGATCCATTCGGGGATTAATAGGATTAGGGCGGATGAGCGGGGATTGTTGAATATGAACTCTGTTCAGGATGGATTTTTGTTGGATTCGCCTGCGGCGAGGATTGCTGGCGCAAGATTGGCCCTCCGGGAGGTGGTCGCAGATTTCGCAGATAATCTTTATGTATTTTATTTCACTAATCCAACACGTGCGTCAATCATGCTCTGCATGTTCTTCGCACTGATTTCGCGGATATCGTCGCCAGAAAAATTCCGCTATTTTACAAACTATTCTAAAACAGAAAAATGACGGCCTGCGATTCCAGAAGGCTGTATCCACAGTGTCTATCGACACCAAATGCATCGCTGATGTTTAAATTTTAATCACACCAATCATATACCACATTAATCATTTAAATCACATAAATCATCTATATATTTGCTATATGTCTATTAAAATTTCAATCAGTACCGAGGTAAAGGCCGATGCGACACTGGCATGGCATTGTTTTACCGCACCAGAACATGTTGTAAAATGGAATTTTGCCTCCGATGACTGGCATTGTCCATCTGCCACAAACGATCTTAGAGTTGGTGGTCATTTTAGTTTTGCGATGGCCGCTAAGGATGGCAGTTATAGCTTTGATTTCGGTGGTGAATACACAGAAATTGTTATGCACGAACTTATCAAATACAAATTAGGTGACGAGCGTGTTGTAGAAATACAATTTGCCCATTCTAATGGCATCACTACCATCACCGAAATTTTTGATACCGAAGACGAGAATTCAGCAGAAATGCAGCGCACTGGCTGGCAGGCCATACTCAACAATTACAAGAAACACGTTGAGTCGCTTTAAAGCAAAACAACACTTATTCTTTGATGAACCTGATGGTATACACCTGATGGGCAAGGGTGTATTGCAGACAATAGACTCCTGAACTCAATGTGCTTAGATTTCTGATCACAATAACACCGTCTTCTGCTAGAATAAGGTCTGAACTTATTTCACAACCATCATTAGAATAAATGGTAACCTGAGAAAACCCGCTGACACCTTTACCGCAGTGGATATTGATAACATCGCTGACAGGATTGGGATAGACTTCTATTTCATGTTTTTGTACTTCAGTCACAGTACTTTTTTGTTCCTGATACAGTCTTACATAATCAATTTCGAGAGTATCCTGAGTAAAGCTATTGCTGATATTACCCTGAATGGCGAAGTTCATTAAAATATATTGTTCTGCATCGAATGGCCAGGTACTGGCGTTGCGTTCAGAAGGCTGATAGGTGTAGTGGTTGACAGAATCGACACTAAAGACCATTTTTTCTTCTGTCCATTCCAAAGCATAAACATGAAAAGCCGTTGAAGCAGTCGCTATTGTTTGTCCGCCCAGGTTAACAGTTGCCCCAAAACTCGATGGTGTATGCATAGCACTCTGAACATAGTTTTGATTCTGTCCCCAGTGTTCCATCACATCTATTTCGCCGCAAGCAGGCCAGGGTGTGGTACCAAACCCTTTATTGTCCCAGTAGGCACCATTTTCATCTATATTTTTTCCGAGTAACCACAGAGCAGGCCAGGTACCTGCACCAGAAGGAAGTTTGGCTCTGAATTCGAGGCGACCATATTTAAAAGCCATTTTAGAATTCAGACGGGCAGAGGTATGAGTTTTAGTTATGCCCTGATCAGTAAAGTTTTCTTTTTTAGCGATGATATTAAGTACACCATTATGCTGCACGGTATTGGCGGTTCTGCTGGTATAGTGTTGTATTTCGCCATTGAACCCCGAGTTGCCATTGGGTCATAAAGTCTGGTGATACCACTTATTGGTATCCAGTGCACCATTGGAATCAAACTCATCAGACCATACTAAAGTATTAAAGCGAGAATTGGTATATTTAGAAAAACTATAATTAAAGTCATCGATATAGGCTATAACTTTATCTGTATTATTTTCGCCATTAACCTGTAAGACAATTCTGTTAAAATCGGCTCTCTGAATGGGTGGGAGAGAGTTTCCATTCAGGTTGATATAATTATCTTTAGCGAAGTCGAAGCTAAGGGTTTGCCATTGATTGGCGATAATTGGTTTGATAATTTCAGACTGTGTCGACCAGGGTTCTGGCAATTTGCCATCTTGTAATTTCAGAGATAGTTGTAAATTTTGCGAGCCAGTAAGACCGCTTGAAGGGACATATATTTTAAGGGTAAAAACAGAATTTTCAGACAAATTAAAGTTCCGCGACCAGTCGAATCTCACATTGGCATAGAGGCCACCGTTATCGGAGTAAAAAAGGACTTTCGAAGAGGCATTCAAAGAATCAATGAATGGATTATTAAAGGATGTGTTTATGGCGCAATCATCGCCTTGCCAGGTGGTAATATTTCCTGTACCTTCAAAGTTATCGAACATTGACTGAGCGATTGTATCGACAGAGAGAACACTTATTAAAACGGACAAACAAAATATATTTCGCATAAACATAAATTAAGAGCTACATACAAAGATAGGAGAATCCTGTGATTTAGGAAACACGAGCTGGGATTTCATTTCGTTTTTCCCGGTGCCGACAAATTGATTTGATAAAATTCCTTTAATTTATTTTCCCGGCACCGCTGGGGCCGGGCTGGTCAGTCTTCCGTTTTCAATTTAACATTTTGCAGCATCGCTGATGCGTAAAGATTCGTTTACATTTGAAATTAATTAAAGAACCATCATTGTACAATAATCATGTTGCATCAGCGATGCTCGATGAACATTAATTGGAATTAGAAGATTTTTCAGGTCGGCCCCAGCGGCGCCGACAAATAGAATTGATAAAATTCCTTTAATTTATTTTCCCGGTGCTGCTGGGACCAAAAAATTGAAATGATAAA
>JBJTNS010000330.1:0-4465 GCA_046074245.1 Chitinophagaceae bacterium
TAAAAACAAGAATGAGTAGAATTTCCATAAATCGAATTTAAAGCAGCGAATATATTACCAATTAAGGCAATACCTGCAATTTTTCCGACTAAAAATCAAGCTCTTTTGTAAATCGGAACGGTGCTGCAAGGCTCACCGTACATAATCGACTTCACCACCGGAGTCAGTTTTTCTGTTAAATGCACATAGGCACTTACCGGAACGGGATGCTTACTGCAGCCTTTGATAACCACTCGCTGGTCTCTGTATGCCTCTGCATCGATTGTATCTATCGCCTGCACAAATAACTTTAACTCTAAGTCTGCCAGGGTTCCATAAACAACACTTTTGGCAATTCCGCTGAGCTTATTGGAGATTAACATATACGCCCATGTTGGCACTATGGCATCCGTTGAACAATATACCGCAACATGCTGACCGGCATACTGCTGCCAGTCGTGCGCTTTCAGAGAATCCCTGAATTCCTTTTCCTTCAACATTAAGCCCATAAACAACCAGTCTTTGATGTCTAATTGTACTTTCTTAGACGCATCAAAATATTCCTCCAGGTCTATCGTTTGCAATCCGCTCTGAGCCACTTTATTTACTATGGTATCCATAATGTCTCTACAAAAATAATCAAACGTTTGTATACAGTTGATTATTTTTTTTGATAGCATCATAAATGCCCTGAATTATTCGTTACTTTTGCACTTTTAGCTGTCAAATGAAACCGGTTCGTGTCTTTTTGTTTTTGCTTATTAGTCTGATAACCTTATATCTGGCTTCAATGGTATTGTCTAAGGCCAAAATCAAAATTGGAGATAAAGAATATACTGCTCTACCCGACTTTAACGAAAAACTCAACGAAAAGCCTGATTCTACCGAATACTTCGCGAATCTGAAAAAAATCGAAGAGTCTAAATCGCTTCAGCAACGCAAGGAAGAAATCCTAAAAAAACCTTCCCGTTCTACCGCAGATACTCTGGTTTTAATGCAGGTGGAAGCACTCGAAAGTCCCGCGAAATTCTACTTCGCTAACGACGACCGCGCTATCATGGACCATTTCTTTGATGAACTGGAAAAGGTTAAAGCCGACAATACGGCTTTCCGCATTATCCATTACGGTGATTCGCAAATCGAAATGGACCGCATCAGCAGCTATATCCGCGAACAACTTCAACGCACTTACGGCGGCAGTGGCATGGGACTCCTACCAGCGCTCGAAGTGACGCCCAAATATACTGTGGCCATTCAGAGTACCGGTGGATGGAACCGTCGCTTAACATTTGGTGGCGCCGAAAACAGAGCGAAGCATAACCGCTACGGACCAATGGGATATTTCTGTAAAAAAGAAACTGAAGTTGCCAGTGTGGTTATTACAGCCCGCGAAAACACCAGCTATAAAAACAAAGCAATCAAAACCTGTAAAGTTCTTGTAGGTGCTATCGACCGTCCTCTGGAAGTTGCAATCGCTTCATACGGAAAAACTTTAGAAACCAAAACCATTCAGGCTTCTTCTACCGAACAAATGATTCAGTTTAACCTGGATAGTTGCAATGGCAGCGTTGGATTAAAATTCAGCGGCGCCAATGCCGATATACTTGGAATTTCTCTCGACGGTAACAATGGTGTCTCTCTCGACAATATTCCAATGAGAGGTTGCTCGGGAACCATCTTCCGCAGAATCGGTGCTGATAACCTCAAAAGAACCTATCAGATGCTGGGTGTTAAAATGGTGATCCTTCAGTTTGGTGGAAACTCATTACCGGGCATGACCAGTAAAAGCAGTGCTGATGCATACGGCAAAAAAATCTACGACGAAATAAAATTCCTTAAATCCATCGATCCGAATCTAATCGTTTTCATGATTGGTCCTGCCGACATGAGCGTAAAAGTTGGAGGCACGCTTCAAACACATCAGCAATTAGAAAACGTAAGAGATGCTCTAAAAAAAGCAACCTTAGATGCTGGTGGTGTTTTCTGGGACATGTACGAAGCTATGGGTGGAAAAGGCAGTATGATTACCTGGGTGAAATCTAAACCTGCTTTGGGTTCTCCGGATTACATCCACTTCAGTCAGAAAGGCGCCGAAAAAATCTCTAACATCTTCTATCAGTCGCTGATGAAGGAATATGATATTTATAAATTAAAAAAGAAAATCAATAACTAGTTGAATCGTTTTCTCACATATCTCTTAGGCATACTGGCCAGCATCAATATCAGCACCTGCGACGCACAGGAAGGCGCTGTAAATATTGCGCAGTATCCGTTTGTGAACTATGGTTTAAATGAGGTTGAGTTTTTCAGAGACAGCATCGACTTCTATGGATTTTTCCGCAAACTCGATAAGCTGGTAACCACTGGTACTGGCAAAATCAATATTGTACATTTCGGAGGCTCGCATGTTCAGGCAGATATATGGACCGGCAGAATGCGCGAGAACTTCAATCAGTTTGTCAACCAGAAACAAGCCGCCAGAGGCTGGGTGTATCCTTTTAAAATGGGATTCTCTAAAAACAACAATCCCGGCAATTACAGTTTTTCTTATACAGGTAAATGGGATGGTTGCAGAGCGGTTAATGCCTCGTGCAGTGGCAATATCGGCATGAATGCGCTCAAAACCACTACCTACGACTCAGCGGCTACTTTTACCTTTACGCTGGCGCAAACAACTAAAACAGAATATGTCTTTGACAGAATAAAAATCTTCTACGACATCCATCATCAAAGCTATGAAATCGGTTTAGATTCTCCCTATTTTGCTAAACAGGTTATCACCAATAAAATCGGAGGTTATACAGAATTTGTCTTCGAACATCCGATGAAAGAAGTGACGTTCAAACTTTTCAAATCTGATACACTTCAGAACATCTTTACCATGTATGGCATGTACACCGACCTGGATGCTCCGGGTATCAACTACAATGCAATAGGAGCCAATGGAGCTTCTGTACCAACGTACCTGAAATGCAGTTCGCTGCTCGAGCAACAACTCAATGCCATTAAACCTGATTTAGTAATTTTTTCTGTGGGTATTAACGACGCCTTCGATCCTAACTTCTGCCAGACCTGTTACGAAAACAACTACAGAGAATGGCTGAGAATCGTAAAGAAAGTAGTACCCAATGCAGCCATTTTATTTACTACCAATACCGATAGTTACAAACGCGGAAGAAAAGGAAAATTCTTCCAGAACATAACCGGACTGGAAGTAAAATCGGCTATGCGCAACCTGTCGTACGAATACAATACCGGCGTATGGGACCTCTTTTCGATAATGGGAGGACTCGGCAGTATGGAGTTCTGGGTACGCAATAAAATGGCCGCTTCAGACAGAGTGCATTTATCCGCTTCGGGTTATCGGTTAATCGGCGACCTGATGTTCAATGCCTTTATCAGAAAATACGAAGATTATTTACTAACGCCCATTGCACGAATAAAACATGATTGATAGCCTTTTACCGAAACTTCAGGAATTCTTTAGCTTCTCGAAAGACAGTACCATTTTTTTTACAGAGATAAGTTTCTGGATTTTCTTTACTGTGGTATATGGTATATTCACGATTGTCCATAAAAAACAATCTTTAAGAACGCTTTTCCTTTTACTGGTTAGTATTTTCTTCTACTTCAAAACCAGTGGTATGTTCTTCCTGCTGATGCTCTTCAGTATCACCAACGATTTTTTTGTAGCAAAAGCCATTCATAAATCCGAAAATTCTCTCAAAAGAAAACTGCTCATCATCTACAGCGTGGTCTTAAACCTTGGTCTGCTCAGCTTCTTTAAGTACGCTTATTTCTTTACCGATTCATACAATCAGATTTTCCATACCGATAACCATGTTTTTAACTACTTCGCACACTGGAGTAACACGGCTTTCGGAACTCATTTCGACATCGATAAAATTATCATGCCGGTGGGAATCTCTTTCTATACCTTCCAGATTCTGAGCTATACCGTGGATGTCTATCGCAAAAAACTAACACCGCTGAATAGTTTCTTCGACTTCGCTTTCTATGCCTCTTTCTTTCCTCAGGTGTTAAGCGGACCCATTGTTAAAGCCCGCGATTTCATCCCTCAAATCAATAAACCATTTACTTTAAATCAATACCAGTTTGGATTAGCCCTTTTTATGATCCTTAACGGACTCGTAAAAAAGCTGGTGGTAGGTGATTATATCGCAGACAATTTCATTAACCGTGTTTACGGAAATCCATTACTGTTTTCGGGCGTAGAAAACCTTCTGGCAGTTATTGCCTACTCTATGCAGGTATACCTCGATTTTTCGGGTTATACCGATATTGCCATTGGTTTAGCCATGCTGATGGGCTTTAAATTAAAGATGAATTTCAATTCACCTTACAAAGCAATTAATACGTCTGATTTCTGGAAAAGATGGCACATCTCTTTGTCGTCGTGGTTACAAGAGTATCTCTATATTCCACTTGGAGGGAATCGCAAAGGCTCCGCCGCTTCCTACATCAT
>JBJTNS010000331.1:0-10898 GCA_046074245.1 Chitinophagaceae bacterium
GAGCGGCTATAGAGGTTCATAAAATTCTAGGCGCTGGATTACAAGAATCTGTGTACCATAAATTTTTATATTTGGAGTTTCAGAAAAGAAGAATCCAGTTTATTTCTGAGAAGCCTATCTATATAGAAGCATACTCAAGAATTAACAAAATAGATTTTAAGGCAGATTTTATAGTTGAGGATTGTATTGTAATTGAATTAAAATCCGCCGAGTGTTTTACTAAACTACATGAAGCACAACTTTTGAATTACATGAAATTACTTAAGTTACCCAAAGGTATTCTATTGAATTTTAAAAGTACTAATTTGTTTTATAAAGGACAAAAAACACTTGTAAATGAATACTATTCAGATTTACCTAATTGGTAGAAACATCAAATTATTGGCGCTATATGGACGATAAATAAAACTATCTGTCAAAAAAACATGAATAGAAGTAGATAGACCGAACAAAGTGAGGCAAACGAAAACATTGATAGACCTACTTAGTTTTATGTGTACTATGTCTGCTAACTATATGGTCGATAAAGACCTTCTATGTGTCAAAATGGTTTTTATACGACTCAGCTTTATGTTTGATGTGTTTTATACCGTGGACCGTCCTTCGACGAGCTCAGGAACCGTGGGTCCGACGGCTATACTTTTACTCCTGTAACAGTGCAAGCACCTTACGGGGCATACTGTGGACCGTCCTTCGACGAGCTCATGAACCGTGGGTCCGACGGTTATACGGCTGCGGTACAAGAAAACTATATGTCAAAAAAAAGACCCGGTTTATTACAACCGGGTCTTTAAATATTTTAAAGCGATAAAGATTATTCTCCTTTATCAACCTTAGGTTTGCGCGTCTTTTTGCTGCCAGAATCTTTCTGTACTTTTAAGACATTGTTCTCTTTGTCCAGCTCTACAGTTACAGAAGTGCCCTCCACAATCTCGCCCTTCAGAATTTCTTCAGCCAGCGGATCTTCCAGGTATTTCTGCATCGCCCTGTGAAGCGGACGAGCGCCAAACTTGCTGTCAAAACCATGATCGGCAATAAACTCCTTCGCCTCATCACTTAATTTAACCGTATAACCCAGATCTTCGATACGCTTCAGCATCTTCTTAATCTGTATATCCAGAATTCTGATGATGTCTGGTTTCTCTAAACTGTTAAAGACAATCACATCATCTACTCTGTTCAGGAACTCAGGTGAGAAGAATTTCTTCAACGCACTTTCGATGACCTGCTTGCTTTCAGAATCTGAATTGGAAATTTTGTTGCTGGTAGCAAAACCAACACCTGTACCGAAGTCTTTTAACTGACGGGAACCAATATTGGAAGTCATTATTATAACCGTATTTCTAAAGTCGACCTTTCTGCCTAAGCTATCGGTAATATGACCTTCGTCCAGGATCTGTAACATAATATTGAACACATCCGGATGGGCTTTCTCAACCTCGTCAAACAACACCACAGCATAAGGTTTGCGTCTGACTTTTTCTGTCAGTAAGCCACCTTCTTCGTATCCAACGTAGCCTGGAGGCGCACCCACTAAACGACTTACAGCAAATTTCTCCATGAACTCACTCATATCAATTCTGATAAGCGCATCGTTGTTATCGAACATGTATTCGCTAAGAGCTTTAGCAAGTTCAGTTTTACCAACACCGGTTGGTCCGAGAAAGATAAATGATCCGATAGGTTTATTTGGGTCTTTTAAGCCCGCTCTGGTTCTCTGAATGGCTTTGGCGAGTTTTTCGATGGCTTTATCCTGACCGATGACACGTTGTTTCAGGTCGCCTTCCATGGTCAGTAATTTCTTGCCTTCGCTCTGACCGATACGTTTAACCGGAATGCCTGTCATCATGGCAACCACTTCGGCCACATTTTCTTCAGTTACCACAAAACGGTTGCTGACAGTTTCTTCTTCCCATTTTAATTTGGCAGCATCCAGCATATTGATCAGATTTTTTTCTTTATCTCTCAATCGGGCAGCTTCTTCGTATTTCTGACTTTTTACAACCGCAATTTTTTCCAGTTTAATGGCTTCAATCTGCGCTTCTAAATCGACAATTTCTTCAGGTACGTTGATGTTGGTGATGTGTACACGGGCACCTACTTCGTCAAGAACATCAATGGCCTTATCTGGCAGGTTTCTGTCGGTGATATAGCGGTTACTTAGTTTCACACAGGCTTCTATTGCTTCAGGCGTATAGGTAACATGGTGATGGTCTTCGTATTTTTCTTTGATGTTATTCAGGATTTCTATTGACTCTTCCGGAGATGCTGGTTCAATCATCACCATCTGGAAACGTCTTTCGAGCGCCCCATCTTTCTCAATAAACTGACGGTATTCGTCGAGGGTAGTGGCACCAATACATTGCACTTCACCTCTTGCAAGGGCCGGTTTAAACATATTGCTGGCATCTAAACTGCCACTGGCGCCACCTGCACCAACGATGGTATGAATCTCGTCTATGAACAGAATCACATCATTGGCTTTTTCCAATTCTGACATGATGGCTTTCATACGTTCTTCAAACTGACCGCGGTACTTGGTACCTGCAACCAGAGAAGCCAGATCCAGGGTAACCACACGTTTGTTGAACAGAACTCTGGATACTTTTCTTTGAATGATGCGAAGAGCTAAACCTTCTGCAATTGCCGTTTTACCAACACCAGGTTCACCGATAAGGATTGGGTTGTTTTTCTTACGGCGCGAAAGGATTTGCGAAACGCGTTCAATTTCTTTTTCGCGACCAACGATAGGGTCGAGTTTACCTTCTTCGCCCAGTTTTGTTAAATCTCTTCCGAAATTATCCAGAACCGGAGTGTTCGATTTAGGGTTTTTCTTTTTGATATCCTCAATTTTACGGTCCTCGGGCGCTTCAGCACCTTCATCTTCAAACGCATTGCTTGGAGTGTCTTTCGGACGGTATGAACCACTACCGCCATCCAGCAAAGTTTGTTTGAAAAAATCGTAGTTGATTCCGTATTGAGCCAGCACCTGAGAAGCGATATTGTCTTCGTCTCTTAAAATAGACAAAAGCAAATGTTCGGTGCCGATGGTTTCTGTTTTAAAGATTTTTGCTTCAAGATAGGTAATCTTCAAAGCCTTCTCAGCTTGTTTGGTAAGAGGAATATTGCCAAGATTGCTGACGCCCGTTGCAGTACCTTTAATGGTATCTTCAATGGTCTTCTTGAGGCGGATAACATCTATTTCTAGATTTTTAAGTGTAGTAAGAGCTGTGCCTTCACCCTCGCGGATGATACCTAGTAACAGGTGTTCGGTGCCTATGTAGTCGTGCCCAAGACGAATCGCCTCTTCGCGACTGAATTGTATGACTTCTTTGACTCTCGGAGAAAATTTTGCTTCCATTTTTATTGCTTTAACAAAGTTAAGGATTATTTGTGATTTTTATTTGAGACCATTAAACGTTTAACGCTTTTTAAGTCTCTCTTGTTTTATGGTGATTGTTTTTTATTTGTTGCTATAATAATGCCAATCTGTTTTTTAAATCTGCTTCATGACATTTCGTCTTCCAAAAGTCATTATGGCAAATCTAACCTATTTTTTCATTGACTAATGTCCAATTTAGTTTTTCCCGTAAGGATATTAACAATGTTTGAACAACATTATCTGCATAATATAAATTGTAGATTCCTTTTAAAGAAAGTAGTTTCGCATCATGTTAGAAAGACCAAGTGTAAGAAAGAACAGAAAGATAGATATCACCACACTTGATGCGGGCGGTAAGATGGCGCCTCAGGCCACAGATTTTGAGGAGGCTATCCTGGGAGCCATCATGCTGGAGAAGGAGGCATTAAAGGATGCGATGGAGACTCTGCAGGCTAAGCACTTTTACCTTGATAACCACCAGTATGTTTACGAATGCATGCTCGATCTTTATAATGAGAATCAGCCTGTAGATATTTTAACTGTAACAGAAAAACTTAAGTCGAAAGGCTATTTAGATATTGTTGGCGGTCCGTATTTTATTGCTAAACTCACCAGCAAAGTATCATCGGCTGCCAATCTTCAGTACCATGCCCATATTGTTATTCAGAAATTTATTCAGCGAGAACTGATCCGTATTTCTGGTAAAACCATCTCAGATTCATACGACGATAGTGCAGATGCTTTTAAACTTCTCGATGCTACCGAGAAAGATCTTTACGAGGTAAAGAATGATGGTATGAAACGCTCGTATAAAGAGATTTCTAATATCATCAACGAGGCCATCAGTTTGATTGAGGCCAACGTAGCAAAGAAGGATGGATTAACAGGTGTGCCTTCTGGTATCCGAAATCTTGATTTTATTACTGCAGGCTGGCAGAAGTCGGATTTAATTATTCTTGCTGCTCGTCCGGGTATGGGTAAAACCGCTCTGGCTCTTACGATGTTAAGAAATGCAGCTGTAGATTTTCAGAAACCTGTAGCCATCTTTTCTCTGGAGATGAGTGCCACTCAGCTGGTAACAAGGCTGATTGCTTCTGAAAGTGGTTTGTCTTCTGAAAAGCTTAAAAAAGGTCAGCTCGAAGAACACGAATGGGCTCAGCTTCACTCCAAAATTCAGAAACTGGCAAAAGCCAAAATCTTTATCGATGATACCCCGTCTCTGCCGGTATTTGAGCTAAAAGCTAAATGCCGTCGTTTGCATAGTAAACATAATATTGAAATGATTGTCATCGACTATTTGCAGTTGATGCGCGGAGACGATACAGGTAATAAGAATGGTAACCGTGAGCAGGAGATAGGTTATATTTCAAGATCCCTGAAAGGTTTAGCCAAAGAATTGAATATACCTATCATCGCACTCGCACAGTTGAGTCGTGATGTTGAAAAACGTGGTGGGGATAAGAAACCGCAGTTAAGTGACCTGAGGGAATCTGGAAGTATCGAGCAGGATGCGGATATGGTAGGCTTTATCTGGCGTCCTGAATACTATAAACTTGGTGAAGGAGGCGGCTTTGATGGCGATCCGAATCAGGGTGAAGTAATTATTGCTAAACATAGAAACGGTCCGACCGGCGAAGCCAAGGTTCGCTATATTTCACACCTTGCTAAATTCGAAAACTGGGATGAGGATGGCTATATGGGAGGAAACGACGAGAATTACTCTAATGTGGTAACTTACTCAAGTAAAATTAATACAGATGGAGATGACTCCAGTTCTTCTAAGCTGGATTTTTATGAGCTTGGAAAAGTGGCACAGAATCGCGAAACCCCTCCACCTGACGACGACTGGTTAAACGATACCGGAGCTAATATCACCACGGATGGTTCTAATCCATGGGAGTAATTATTTAATGGATTTTTTCTCAGCTTCGGTCAGGCTCTTCGACTGTTGCAGATAAGCTTTCATGGTTTTGTAAAACGCATGAGACGAGGTGAGATTGGTAAGAATCATTGCCTTGTCTCCTTTAACATGACTGGTAAAAGAAACGATAGAAGGAATATTCTCTTCAACTGAAAATCTCAGGAATCTGATTTCAACATTGATGGCATCTGCTAGTACAGCATCATTTAAGAAAGCTAAGCCTTTTTTAACGTAATCAAGTTTGTTGACGGGGTTATTGCTGTGTTTGGCCATAAATCCCCATGCCACTCCGTGATAAGCTTTATAAATGGCTTCCGTTTTTCCGCTGGTAAGTGTTTTTAAAGATTCTGCTGATTTAGAGTCGGTACTACCTTTCAGATAATGCGCCCTTACATTTTCAAGTGTATTATCAGATGCCATAGACATCAGAAGAAAAGCAGATAAAAATAGTTTAAAGGGCATTGAATTTAAATCTGAAGAATGATTTTGCCAATAGTGCCATCTTTTCAGAATTTGCAACTCTGATTCTTTTTTCAAGGATGTCTTTGGCATTTTTTCTTTCAATTTTCTCTAACAATTTCAGGTAGTAGATATAGCTGGTATACACACCAAATCTGCAACTCATAGGCAATTGTTTAATGCCCTCGTATGCATCTCTGAAATCGTTTTTAACATCGTCGATAATGGCTTGTTTAATGTCTTCATTAAACTGTGTCAGATCGAGGTGAGGAAAATATACTCTGCCTCTGTCTTCAACATCGCTTTTCATATCTCTCAAAAAATTGACTTTCTGAAAAGCCGCACCAAGCGAACGGGCTGGTGCCTTCAGTTGATTGCAGGCATCGTCGCTGCCATCACAGAAAACTTTCAGACACATCAGACCTACAACTTCTGCACTGCCATAAATGTATGCACCATATTGAGATTCGTCATAGGCTGTTTTACTAAGATCAGCTTCCATACTGTTAAAGAATGGTTCTATAAGATCTTTGCCAATATTGTATTGTCTGGCAACTTTCTGGAATGAATGCAGGATTGGGTTAAGACTAATGCCTTTTTCGATGGCATCATAAGTGTCTTTTTTAAAGCTCTCCAGAAGTTCGGCTTTATCATCTCTGTCAAACGTGTCAACAATTTCGTCTGCCAGTCTAACAAATCCGTAAATACCATAAATGGCCCAGCGGTAGTCTTTGGCAATCATGCGTATGCCAAGAGAAAACGATGTGCTGTAAGTATTTGTTGTAATCTTACTGCAACTCTCTGAGGTCTTTTCGTATAATTCAAACATAGTCTGTTTTAATAAACATCTCAACTTTAAAAAAGTTTTGATTTGGTATTTAGTTTTTAAAGATACGCTTTTTTTATCATTTTATCGAGTTCCATCGCCGCAATTCTTCCACTGATGATGGCGGGAGGGACGCCTGGACCAGGTACAGTAAGTTGCCCGGTGTACAACAGGTTTTTTATTTTACTGCTTTTTATTTTTGGTTTCAGGAAAGCTGTTTGCATTAATGTGTTGGCTAAGCCATATGCATTCCCTTTAAATGAATGATAATCTTTTTCAAAATCACGCATCGCGTAAGAGCGTTTCACAACGATACTGTCTCTTAAGGTTTGTCCGACACGTTGCTCTAAACGGTCCATCATTATGTTGAAATACTTTTCTCTTTCCTCATCGCTATCTGTTAATCCCGGTGCCAGTGGAATTAAGAACACCAGATTTTCTGAGCCTTCAGGAGCCACAGATGGGTCGGTTTTAGAAGCTGCAGACATATAGAACAAAGGACGTTTTGGCCAGCGTGGATTTTCGTAGATCTCTTTGGCATGGTCTTCAAAGTCCTCGTCGAAAAACAAGGTATGGTGCAACAAACCATCTACTTTTTTATTTAATCCAACGTAATACAATAGAGCACTCGGAGACATGGTGCGTTTTTCCCAGTAATCGTTGCTATAAACACGTGCATCTTTATTGAGTAATACTTGTTCAGTATGGCGGTAATCGGCTCCCGAAATAACAGCATCCGTTTCGATAACACCATGTTTTGTGGCGACTGATACAATGCGATTGTCTTTCGTATTGATAGCAGTAACTTCGTGATCACATAAAATTTTAACACCAGCTTTGATGGCGACACTTGTAAAACCTTTTACGATTTCATACATGCCTCCCATTGGATACCAGGTGCCTTTTACAAGATCTGCGTAGTTCATCATGCTATAAAGCGCAGGGGTTTTATCGGGTGTTGATCCAAGGAATAAGACTGGAAATTCTAACAAGCTTACCAGAAGAGGATCTTTAAATTCTTTTCTGACTGCTTTTCTGAGAGAGGAGAACAAATTTAACTGTAAAGCTTTAATCATCAGTTTTGGCTCCAGAAATTCGGTAAACGAATCAGACAATCTGCTCACGTAATCAGCCATCGCTGTGTGGTATTTGTATTCGGCATCTTTAAGAAAAGCCTCAAGTCTTGCACCACTGCCTTTTTCTCTTTCTTCAAAGGCCTTTTTGAGTGCCTCCAGCTGAGCAGGAACGATAATAGACTGATTGTTTTTAAATTCAATTTTATAACCCGGGTCGAGGCGTTTTAATTCGTAATAGTCGGAGGCTTTCTGACCGAAGTCGGCGAAGAACTCTTCAAATACTTCTGGCATCCAGTACCAGCTCGGACCCATATCAAAAGTAAAACCTTTGTCTTGCCAAACAGAAGCACGACCGCCAGTTTGCTGATTTTTTTCGAGAAGGGTGACATCATGTCCGGCTTTCGCCAGGTATGAAGCAGCCGTTAGGCCAGCGAATCCACTGCCTATTACTACAATTCTTTTTTTCATGGATTATTTCTGACGGTATTTGTCTAAATATTTTTTGCTTACATACAAAAAGCCGAATGCTTCTGCACCGTGTTTCGAACTTACTTTATGATGTATTTTATGAGCAAAGCGCATGGCTTTGAAATAAGTGCTGTCGGTGTTTTTTAACCAGGGCATTCTCTGATGTACGAAAACATCGTGTACCAGGAAATAGGCTACCCCGTAAAAGAAAATACCTAAACCTAAGTAGAATTTCCAGTCGGGCGTACCATTTAATGTTCCTGTAATAATTAAACTGGCAGAAACAACAGCGAATACAATACCGAACAAGTCGTTTTTCTCGAAGCGGCCTTTGCGTGGTTCGTGGTGACTTTTATGCCAGCTCCACATAAAACCATGCATAATATATTTGTGTGTAAACCAGGCGGTGGCTTCCATGAAAACAAACCCGCCAAGAACAATCATGATGTTCCAAAAGATACTCATGCTATTTAAAACAAATTGATTGGTAAAAAGTTTGCTAAAAAGTATTTACAGTTTATTGAACCACAAATTTTTTGGTCATCATCTGCTCTCCCTGAGTGAGTGTAACAGAATATAAACCCGCTGCCAGGTTGCTAACGCTAAACTGTTCATTCTGCAGACTGCCATCTTTGCTAAAAATCAGTTTTCCTGTAGGGTCAAACACCTGTACTTTATAAGGTAAAGTATTGATGGTTTCTATACTGATATTCGCGCTTTGTATCCCAGGATTTGGCAGAATATCAATCTGCATGCCTTTCTCGTTGTTGCTTTCTTCAATTGACATATTGAAAGAGGTATAGAAATTCAATAAATGTTTAGTGCCAAAATCTGCATTAAAGTTTTTTAACATAGCATTGGTTTTGCCATTTCTGATCTGGATATAACCAGTTCCGTCATTTGGATTTGCCCACCAGTCAAGTCCGTCTTCGTTGAGTGGGTTGTTGCCCGGACCCGGACCTTCATCCGAGAATTCGAAGGTGTAGCAAATATTGTTTTTCAGGTAAACGGTGTCTCTGTAAATGGTGTTTGCGGCAAAGTTGTTTCTGCTGAAAACCACATTTCCTCTTGAGTCGGTAATTTTATAACTGTTCTCAGTAGGGGCATTGTTAGATTTAAATACTACATAGATTTTATCCGGGAAAGTCTGAGATCTTGTAATAGTAGAATACATGGTATTGTCGATGGTGTTCTCGTCAGCAAAGTCGTTCACCTTGGTAATGGTTGCAAAGAATTTGTTGCTGGCACCACTCCAGTTATAGATGGCTTCTAATTCAACAACACCATTTTCAAACGGAGCAATATTACATGGCACCCAGATGTTCTGAGTATCGCCACCAACTTTACCGTAATCGAAGACTAAACGTTTAATGGTATCTCTGCCCAGGTTGCGCACTCTGATTACAGGAGCGCCACAGGTTGGATTTAATCTCAGATAATCCAGATGAGTTGAAGGAGCAAGGATATCTTCTATCGCCGCATCTCTTTGTTTGCGGTTGTCTTTAAAGAACAGGGCGTAGGTGGTTAAGTCGTAGTTAGCAGAACCTCCGGTAGTGTTAGAGTAATCCTGCATTTGCAGATGGAAGTTGTGGGTAGAACCCGGACTTAGATTTCTGAATAAATCGCTTGGTTCTACAGGCGCACCCGGGCACCAGCCAGCGCGGTCGTAAATCCATGTGCCAGCCTGCGGGTAGAGCGAGTTGAAACCACAGTCGTTTCTCCAGACATTCATTTTAGAAATAGCAATATTGTCTAATAAAACTGTTCTTTCTTTAGAGCAGAATTCAGCGCAGTTTTCCTGCTGGTCCATGCCATGTCCGGTCTGTATAATTTTAAATGCCACCATATCACTGCTGTCTGGCATCTGGAAACTTTTTTCAGTTACCACACTGCCGAATGGGGTGTTTACATTGCCATACGGAGCATTAACGCGGTATAGGGTGTTAAGTCCCTGAGGTATTCTGGCAGGTTCGCCATGCACCATAGTAAAATCCATCGTTACGGTCCACCCTCTGTCGGTATTGCCTTCGTAGCCAGAGTGCTGATAGATGATATCAAATGAATCGTGGAGCAGATATGAAAAGTCGGTGAGGTCGTAATACCAGCCATGCTTCCAGTTCATAGAGCTGTTCCAGTAAAAACCATAAGGTGTAATAAAGCGTGCAATTTCGTATCGAACGCCATTTTTCTTTAAATAGACATGATTGCCATAATCCCATTCTCCGCATTTCAAACCTGGTGCACATCCAAACTCCAGATACATATACACCTTGCGGTACTGAACGGTAGAATCAGGAAATTTAGTAGATGCAGGGTACTCGGTAACGCCAACGCTTGGGTTGGTTTTAATCACAACCTTGCTGTGCGTGGTTATTCTGGTAGTATCGGCCGCCTGGGCAGTAAAAACAAAAATAGAGAGAATGAAAAGGGTAAAAAGGTTTTTCATAACGACTTAAATAAAGTCGCAATATACAAAAAAATCAAATGACAAAGTGCCAGACCAGATTAACCAACAATCCAGCTATTGTTCGATTTTAATAACTGATTAAAGGCGGCTTTTTTATCAGCAATTTGTTTGCTTTTTATCTGGGCATTGATCCCATCATCAAAAGTCTCACGGTTATTATTGCAATATATAACGCCAAATGGACGGGGCAATTCTTCCTGGTCGAAGAATCTTGAAAGTATATAAGCTTTTATTGCATCCTGCTCGTCATGGTGCCACAGATGGTCAACCTGATTGTCTAAAATTTCTACTACTTTCGG
>JBJTNS010000332.1:0-3858 GCA_046074245.1 Chitinophagaceae bacterium
CATTACCTGACTCAGTTTAGCGTCGTATAACATAATTGGAACGATAGCGCTGTTGCCATCTTTGAAATCAAATCCTGCTGCTTTAACACCTGCTTTGAAATACTTCACGTTTTCTTCCAGTTTATCTCTTAATTCTGTTGATTCACTTAAGATGTTAAAGACTTCTATACCAGCAGCAACAATGGCCGGAGCTAATGAGTTAGAAAACAAGTATGGTCTGGAGCGCTGACGAAGCATTTCTATTACTTCTTTTCTGCCAGTGGTATAACCACCCATTGCACCACCCAATGCTTTTCCTAAAGTGCCTGTGATAATATCAATTTTGCCATGAACACCACAATATTCTGGCGTGCCTTTGCCAGTTTTTCCGATAAAACCTGCCGCATGACATTCGTCTACCATGGTCAACGCATTATATTTGTCGGCTAAAGCTACTATTTTGTCTAATTGTGCCACATAGCCATCCATGCTGAAAACACCGTCTGTAACAATTATTTTATTTCTGTGACCTGCAGCATTTGCAGCGATTAACTGCTTTTCCAGATCCTCCATGTCGTTGTTGTTATAACGATATCTTGCAGCTTTACACAGTCTCACACCATCGATGATAGAGGCATGGTTAAGGGAGTCTGAAATAATGGCATCCTGTTCGTCAAATAATGGTTCGAATACACCACCGTTAGCATCAAATGCAGCAGCATAAAGAATGGTGTCTTCGGTGTCGTAGAAGTTGGCAATACGGGCTTCCAGCGTTTTGTGGATGTCTTGAGTACCACAAATAAAACGCACACTACTCATGCCAAAACCATGAGTGTCCAGTGACTTTTTGGCAGACTCAATAACACGCGGATGGCTACTCAGGCCAAGGTAGTTATTAGCACAGAAATTAATCACTTCTTTGCCATCGTTAAGCCTAATGTCAGCGCCCTGTGGCGATACAATGATTCTTTCCTTTTTGTACAATCCTGCTTCTTTAATGCGGGATATTTCGTCTTGGAGTTGTTGTTGCAAATTGCCGTACATGTTTTATGGAATATTTTTTGCAAAAATAAGAGAGTTGAAGGTAAAATTTCATTTAAATAAAATTGAACATTTGTTTAGATTTGCACTTTACTAAAACGATATACTTTTTAACCAATCTTAATGGACAATCAGCAAAACAACAAAAAGAACGACAATCCTTTCGGAGAGAGAAAACCTAATGCACCTAAATTCAATATGTACTGGATCTGGGGTATACTGCTTCTCGGATTTATTATCATAAGCTTAATGCCAGGAAACTCTGGTAAAAAAACAAACTGGAATGCAGTGAGAGAAATGCTCATCAGCAATGATGTGGAGCGCCTCGAAATTCTTAATGACAGAATGGTGAAAGTTTACCTGAAAAAGGAAGCTTTAGATAACGAAAAGTATAGCGCAGTTAAAAAACAAAGTCAATCTCTGATCGGTCAGAAACCTCCTCAGTACTTCTTCGAGGTTAACAAAGATGCTTTTAATAAAAATTATGATCTGCTTCTGGCCGAACACCCAGAGTCAAAAGCAGTGGTGGTCGACTGGCAGTACGAAAATGATACTACTGGTTCTATTCTCTACTGGATTGTAATGATTGGAATCTTTGTTCTAATATGGAGCTTTATGATGCGCAGAATGGGCGGCGGCGGTAGCGCTGGCGGCGGTCCTGGTCAGATCTTCAACATCGGCAGAAGCAAAGCGACCCTGTTCGACAAAAACACTAAAGTGAATATTACTTTCAAAGATGTAGCTGGTTTAGACGAAGCTAAAGTGGAAGTAATGGAAATTGTAGATTTCCTGAAAAATCCTAAGAAATATACCAAACTAGGCGGTAAAATACCAAAAGGGGCACTGTTAATCGGTTCTCCAGGTACTGGTAAAACCTTACTTGCTAAAGCCGTTGCCGGAGAAGCCAATGTGCCTTTCTTCTCATTGTCAGGTTCTGATTTTGTTGAGATGTTTGTGGGTGTTGGTGCGTCACGTGTAAGAGATCTTTTCCGCCAGGCTAAAGAAAAAGCCCCTTGTATTATCTTTATTGATGAAATTGATGCCATTGGTAGAGCCAGAGGTAAAAACCTTGTGAGTGGTTCTAACGACGAACGCGAGAATACCCTTAACCAGCTCTTAACAGAAATGGATGGCTTCGGTACCGACAGTGGTGTAATCATCCTTGCTGCTACTAACCGCCCGGATATTCTCGATTCAGCTTTGCTTCGTCCAGGCCGTTTTGACCGCCAGATATCTATCGACAAACCCGATCTTGTTGGTCGCGAACAAATATTTAAAGTACACCTTCAGGGTAAAGAACTGGCTCCGGGAGTTGATCCTAAAAAATTATCTGCTCAGACGCCTGGTTTTGCTGGTGCTGAAATCGCAAACGTATGTAACGAAGCTGCTCTTATCGCCGCACGTAACAATAAAGAGAAAATAGATATGCAGGATTTTCAGGATGCTATCGATAGAGTTATTGGTGGTCTGGAGAAGAAAAATAAACTCATTTCTCCAGAAGAAAAGAAAATTGTTGCATACCACGAAGCTGGTCACGCTGTTGCTGGCTGGTTCCTCGAATTTGCAGATCCTCTGGTGAAAGTATCTATTGTTCCAAGAGGTGTTGCTGCGCTTGGATATGCACAGTACCTGCCTAAAGAGCAATACATATACAGAACTGAACAACTGACTGATGAAATGTGCATGACCCTTGGTGGTCGCGCTGCCGAAGATATCATATTTGGTAAAATAAGCACTGGTGCTCAGAACGATTTAGAGAGAGTGACAAGAATGGCATACGCAATGGTAACCATCTATGGAATGAACGATAAAGTTGGTCATGTGAGTTTTAATGATCCGAATGGAGAATTTGCTTACAGTAAGCCATATAGTGAGAAAACTTCTGAGATGATTGATCAGGAGGTTAGAGGGATCATTCAAAATGCTTATAACAGAACTAAACAATTGCTGACCGAGAAAAGAGATGAACTCGAAAAGCTGGCTCAGGAATTACTGAGAAAAGAGATTCTGTTCCAGTATGATCTTGAAAGTATTGTTGGTAAACGTCCGTTTGATCATAAAACCAATTACGAGAACTACATGGATGGTGATAGTAAAACCATCCCTGCAGAAACTACCGAATCCCAATCTGATGTTACGGCTGCTGATGTTGTAATACCTGATACAGCTGAACCAGGAAAAGAAGATCATAACACGGCAGAGTAATGAGAATGCTCTTAATCGGTTTGCTATTCATTTCAGCAGCTGAATTAAAAGGCGAGGATACCTTATCATGTAAAGGAAAGTACGATAAATTACAGCAAAAACACGGCACCTGGGTGTGTCGAAATTCTGATGGTAAAATCGTGAAAAGTGAAAGGTATAAGCATGGGGCGATGATGAATTATATTCTTTACAACGATAAAGGTAAAATCATTGAGACCCGCGATAGAAAAGGTAAAATAAGAAAATTTAACCCTTGTGGTTGCTAATAAAAATCCTCAGTAAATCTGAGGATTTTTTGTTTTGTAACTTTGGCATAATGATTGTTTATTTGTAGCCATGCGTACATTACTACTTGCCGCTTTCCTTACTCTGGGTTTTGCAACTGCTAAAGCCGACGATACAACCAAACAAAAAACAGCCACTCTTCCTTCGGTGACAGTTAAAAAACTGGATGGTACCAGTGTTAATATACAGGACTATGGTAAAACAGGTAAAATTACGGTAATCTCCTTCTGGGCTACCTGGTGCGGTCCGTGTATTAAAGAATTAGATAATATCATGGATCTTTACGCCGACTGGCAAACAAAATATGGTATGCAAATGGTAGCTGTTACCATAGACGATTCAAGAAAC
>JBJTNS010000333.1:0-5991 GCA_046074245.1 Chitinophagaceae bacterium
GAGCATGATATAGTCGAATTTAGCTTTAATAGTATTTTTAAACTGGCTTCTGCGAGTACCTTTTTCAGCTTGAAGTTTTTCGTCATTCGGTAAATTCACGGCGATAGTTTTGCTACCAGAGTTACAATCGCCGGCATAATAAATAATATCGTAGGCATTTAGCTGACTGCTTGAACCAGCAAGTTCTTCTTTATATTTGTTATCTACAGGCAATCCTTTTTGCAATTCAGGCAAATATTCAATGTACTTTTCGAGACGTTTGCTCCATTCCATATCCTTTACCAGAACATAGGCTTCGAAAGCCGTTTTGATACCATATAGTTTGTCCTCGTAGGTTTCGATAGGACCGATTATAATATCGAATCTATTAGTTTTCATGTCCAGCCACAGGCGATCACTGGCATCATAATCATCAGACAGAAGTGCTTCGGCTCTGCTTTTGAGGTAGAGGCTAAACATAGAATCTTTAAAGAAATCTGAAGCTATTTTTAGCGATTGAGCTGCTTCTCTCAGAAACTGAGCATAGGCTTCAGAATATGGAACCACTTTAAGTTTGCCATCTTCTCTGACGATGATGGTATACGGACTATTTTTCTTGGGATCTGCGAGACTATCAAATTCAGATTGTCTCATATCCACCGGGTAGAAATTTGCTCCCGGAGGTTTAACACCGGCACCTTTAACAAATGGCTTATTATTATCCAGGCGATCCCACGGACCATAATTGATTTGCATAAACTGAATCACTTCAGGGTCCATAACCGTATCAACAGCATAATTAACCCCGTAGGCTTGAGAGCGAAAAGCCATATCAACCATTTCAGCTGCTTTTATTAATAACTTTACACCTTCCCTTTCTTCAGTACTTAATTTAGAAAGGTCGCTTGTTAATTTTACTTTTTTGTAGGTGGCCAGTTTAAGAGCAACAGAATCTACAGGTTTGGCTGCAAAAAGTGCAGAGGAGCAAATAAAAGACAATGATAGGATGATACTTTTCATATTCAAACTTCAAATATAAAATAAATAAGTCAACCCTAAAGGGCTAATCGAGATAAATATGAATTTGACGGTTAAATGACATAGTTTAGCTGGCACACAACTGATAGACCTTACCAGGAAGGTTTCTGAGAACACCTCTGAATTCAAGATCCAGCAAGAGGAATGCTAATTTAGTCATTGGTAAATTTGTGGAGTAGTAGAGTTGATCGATACCTGCATCACCTTTTTTAAGCACATTAACAATTGATGTTTCATCCTGATTAAGTGTTAAAAGCAATTGTGAATTTATGGAAGGAAGAGATTTAGGCTTAGCATCGTATCCAAGCAGACTGATCAGACCAGAGACAGAATCGACGATAGCAGCCTGGTGCTGACTGATCAGACGATTACAGCCCAGACTGTAGGTATCAGAAATTTTTCCGGGCAGTGCGAAAACATCGCGGTTATATTGATTCGCCAGATCAGCGGTAATCATGCTTCCACCTTTGATACCACTTTCTGCGACGATAACAGCATCACACATACCTGCAACGATTCTGTTTCTTCTTGGAAAATTCTCTTTATTTCCAGGCGTATTGAATTTAAACTCTGTCAGCAGAGCCCCTTCATGGAGCATATCAGAAGCCAGTTTCCTGTTATGACCTGGATAGATGGTAGAAAAACCATGCCCCAGCACACCGATAGTAGGAACATTATTTCTGAGACAGGCTTTGTGGACATTGGTGTCTGTCCCTGCCGCCAGACCACTTACAATGGTTGTTTGATAGGGTTTAAGCGCTTCTATGAGATCGTCAGTAAATTGTTTTCCATACAAAGTAGAATTACGTGTACCAACAATTGCCAGCATCCTTTTAGTATCCAGAGAAGCCATGCCTTTAGAGAAGAGCACCAGGGGACTATCATCAATTTCTTTCAATCTTTTCGGATATTCATCGTCAAAATACAAAATAGATTTTATATGATGCTTCTGAATGAGTTTAAGTTCATTTTCGACAACATCAAACTGATTAAAAGAGTGAATATTTTTAGCGGTGAGAGTTCCTATTCCCGGAATTTTTTTAAGGAGGGAGAGTTTTTCACCGAATACTGCCTTTGCGCTTCCGCAGTGGGTGTAAAGTATTTTAGCAAGGTGATTACCTATACCATTGATCATGGTTAGAGCAAGCAGATAGGGCAATTCGTTATCAGAGACAGGGATATTTTTTTTCAAGGTAAATAAGCATCTGCAATAGGCAAACACCAATCAAACCTAAAAAAAAAGGGAGATAAAGTATCTCCCTTTTTTACTAATTGTAACTAATATTTTACAGAGATGCTGTTTTTTTCTTTAAAGCTAAAATTGAGAAATCTGTTTCTACGGCTTTAATGGTATTGGTAAGTTTACCAAGACCAGTAATTTCCATTTCTACAACATCATTAGGTTTCAGCCATTGCACCGGATAATTTTTATCGTTGAGAAGACCAGTACCATTTAATTCGAGGAAGCAACCTGTCCCTACGGTACCAGAGCCAATCACATCACCGGCATATACGTCAACGCCATAGGCGCAACGTTCAATAATTTCAGCGAATGTCCAGTCCATATCACCGGTACTACCGCTGCTAACGAGTTGACCATTCACCCAGCATTTCATATCCAGAGCGAAGTTATTTCCAACATGATTAGGTTTAGCAGTCTGTTTAAAGTTAACGAGTTCGTCTGGAGTAACCATGTACGGACCGATAACGGTAGAGAAGTCCTTCCCTTTTGCTGGTCCAAGATTGAGCAACATTTCTTCCATTTGTAAGGTACGAGCGCTCATATCATTCATGATCATATAACCGGCGATGTATTCATCTGCTTTTTCAGCTTTAATATTTCTGCCGGTTTTTCCGAGCACAACTGCCACTTCTAGTTCGAAATCGAGTTTATTAAAATGGTCGGGCATGCACCATATTTCACCAGGACCCTGAATAGCGTTATGGTTAGTGAAGTACATGATTGGGTATTCATCAAATTCAGGAATCATTGCCACACCGCGATTTCTTCTGGCAGCTTCAACGTGTTGTCTGAAAGCATAACCATCGCGGCAGCTGGTAGGATTGGGAACAGGAGCAAGCAGAATGTCATCGTTGTAGGCATAGCCTTCGCTGATACCGCGACCTTCCATGATCATTCTTTCGGTTTCACGCATCAGATCCATTCCCTTTTCACCAGCATTTAAGAATGCCAGCATATTGTCAGGCAGAGCTGCGTTATTGAGGGCAGCATCGTGAATTCTCTGACCGATTAAGAGGCCAAGACGACCAATATCATCCTGATTTTTATATGTAACGAGTTTCATGTATTTTTAATTTGAAGCATTCATTCTCAGAAGGAAAGATTTCAATCCACTAATGTTAGGAACGCTCATATTATCTGCGCCTTTAACATTTGATAAGAAGATTGAGAACCAGTCGTTCATGTGAATGGTTTTATAGAGTTCGGAGACAGAGCCACCGTTTAAAGACAATTCATAGATTTTATTACCTTGATTTTCCAGTAATTCTTTCAGATAGGCAAAGCGACCGATGTTTCTGTCGTTGGTATGAGAATTCAGGAAAATAAAGTTTGTCGGCAGTTTACCGTAGTAAGTTTCAAACACATTATGATTAGCCTCTGGCAGCACATTAATGAAGGCTTCAACTTTAGCATTTTCTTGTATTTGCTGGCAGAAGCGAATACCGATTGCTTCGGTAATAGCATCAGCCACAATCACAAATTTATGTTCAAGACCACCTTTAAAAAACTCCAGCATATCATTTGCGCGGGCTTGTTCAGAGGCAGAATTATCATAAATAGTTTTGAGCGACTGCAATTCAGATTTTATTTCTATTCCAAACAATTCACCAAGAATCATAAGGTTGTAGCTCAATGAGAAACCAAGAGCCATACGAGGCTGGTACCCCCCTTCAACGATGTAGTATGGAATACCATTTTCTTTAGCCAGATCCAGAAGCGTGCCGCCGGAAGTAATACAAATGACAGTAGCACCGATTTGACGGGCTTTATCAAACATGGCAAGAGTTTCTTCGGTCAGACCACTGTAGGAGCTAAGAATAATCAGACTCTTGTTGCTGGCGTATGCTGGCAGAGTATAATCGCTGTATACCTCAAGAGGCAAAGAGATTTTATCTGAAAAATAATTTTTAGCAATTCTACCACCGATGCCAGAACCTCCGAGGCCCCCAATGATGATATTGTTAAAACTAGAAGCCTTCAAACCATGTTCTTTGTAGTTGGTGAGGGCGTAATTAACCTGATGAAAAAAGTTGTTCAGGGCAGATTCGTGTGTAATTTGCGTCATAATTTTGTGCGAAAATACACAATAAGCACTGATAATTTCAAATTAAATGTAAGGTTTGTTATAATATTGCAGTGATTTTGATAGAAGAAGACTTAAACGAAGAACAGGAGTTATTTGAGCACCACAGGATAGTGGCAGATAAAGGACAGTCGTTGATGCGACTGGACAAGTTTGTGACTATGCGCATCGAAAATGCAACACGTACAAAGGTTCAGAAAGGCATTGAATTCGGGAGCATACTGGTAAACAACAACAAAGTTAAGAGCAATTATCAGATAAAGCCTAACGATATTGTAACGGTTGTTTTACCTAATCCGCCGAGAAATCCAGAGTTAATTGCTGAAGACATTCCACTGGAAATAACATACGAAGACGAGGATTTGATTTTAGTAAATAAATCGGCTGGTATGGTGGTTCATCCCGGGTTCAACAATTATACCGGAACCCTGGTGAATGCCTTGTTGTATCATTTCAAGCAATTGCCAAAATATTCAGACGAGATGCGTCCCGGACTGGTGCACAGAATTGACAAGAACACCAGCGGATTGATTTTAATAGCAAAAACAGAAGATGCCCTGGTGTTTCTTGCCAAGCAGTTTTTCGACCACAGCATTAGTCGTGTTTACAACGCCATAGTTTGGGGAGATGTAAAAGAAGACAAAGGCACTATCACCGGAAATATTGGGCGTGACTTAAAAGACAGGCGTTTATCTGGTGTGTTTTCTGACCCAGAGATTGGCAAACATGCAGTCACTCATTATAAAGTATTGGAGAGATTTGGGTTTTGCACCTTAGTTGAGTGTCAGTTAGAAACTGGAAGAACCCATCAGATCAGAGCTCACATGAAGCACATTGGTCACACTTTATTTGCGGATGAAAGCTATGGTGGATTAAAAATACTCAAAACATCTAAGCTTCCGAAATACGAGCAATTTATACAAAACTGTTTCGACATATTGCCAAGACAGGCCTTGCATGCACGAACTTTAGGATTTATACATCCACGAACCAAAAAAAATGTTCATTTTGAGAGTGAATTACCAGAAGACATGTCAGCAGTGCTGCAAAAAATGCGTCAGTATACCAGTCTTTAGTGCATACAACCATTATATAAAACAGCTTCCTTAATAAAAGCAGACGGGTAAACTAATTTCAGTTTCTTTAACTGACGGAGCGCCTGATATTCATCTGTAAACTGACCGGCAACAACGGCCATAGTTGCGTGACTTGTTTTTGAGGTATACCAGCTGTAGTATTCAATACTTAATTCAGACCCTTCAAATCTCCTTGGATAATACTCGCCGGCATACATTTCATCACCGCAATCAGCAGGCAGAATAATTCCTTTAATAGCGTCATAGTACCGTCCCATTGAGTCGACCGTAAAACCATGCTTTGCAGCGATAATTAGCATAGGGTTACGAAGATTGTAGTAATTACTGGAAGTATCAGCGATCACAACAAAATAGTTGACCATCATATCATCTCCAATATTACTGTCGGCATGAACAGAATCTGTCTTATTATCGGCAAACTACCCTGAATCACTTTCCCCATTAGGCATCAGTGAAGAATCTGTTGGGACACTGGAAACAGATTTATCTGAATCAGAATTATCGGTCTGAGAGCAGGCATAAACTAGCGCTAATAAAACAAAAATTACGAT
>JBJTNS010000334.1:0-6183 GCA_046074245.1 Chitinophagaceae bacterium
GACAGAGAAATTATCTGTGCTCAACGATTTCAATCGTGCAGCAAGAAAGTTCATCAGACAGTTTAACAACGGCGCCAACATTGTACCGATTGATGCCAACAGTCGTATTAACATACCGAACAACCTCATCGAATATGCTTCATTAAAAGGTGATATTATTATTTCATGTTACAACCACAAGATTGAAATTTGGGATAAGGCACATTACGAAGAGGAGCTCAAGTTTGACGATGAAGAATTCTCTAAAATGGCAGAGGATTTAATGGGGGGAGGAAATGGCAATAAGACAATTATAGGATTCGAAACTGATGGTAAAGACGACTGAAGCATACCACTTGCCGGTGATGCTGAATGAGTGCATCCAGGGCCTTGATATCAAAAAGGATGGGATTTATGTCGACGTTACTTTCGGTGGAGGTGGTCACTCTAAAGAGATTTTAAAACATCTGGGAGAGAACGGAAAATTGTATGCTTTTGACCAGGATCAGGATGCTGTTCAGAACTTACCAGACGATCCTCGTTTAGTGTTCATCAATCATAATTTCAGATACATCAGACAGTTTCTGGAGTATTTGAAAGCTGTGCCGGTTAATGGAATCCTGGCGGATCTTGGTATTTCATCTTACCAGATTAATACCGCTGAAAAAGGATTTGCTCACCGTTTGAGTGGCGATCTGGATATGCGGATGGATCAGAATGCTAAGTTGAAAGCCAGTGATATCATCAACCAGTATGGTGAGCGCGAATTACTGAAAATATTCAACCAGTACGGCGAAATAAAAAATGCCTACAAACTGGTGCAGGTGATTATGGAGAAGCGCAAAGTGAATCCCATCACCACCATAGAAGAGTTTAAAGCTGCCATAAGCAACTGTATACCTGGAAAGGAAGAGAGTAAATACCTCTCTCAGGTTTTTCAGGCCTTGCGCATAGAAGTAAACAACGAGATGAAAGCTTTAGAAGCATTACTCGAGAATGTCACTGATTTGCTGGCGCCTGGTGGTCGTTTTGTGGTAATGAGTTACCATTCACTGGAAGATAGAATGGTGAAAAACTTTATCAATACAGGCAATGTTGAGGGCGAGTTAGAGAAAGACCTGTTTGGTAAAACCAGTTTAAGGATGAAGGCAATCACCAGAAAGCCTATCATTCCGAGCGACGAAGAAATAGCGGACAATAAACGTGCACGAAGTGCCAAATTAAGAATAGCAGAAAAAATTTGAATCAGTTCAAATCCAATATCGACAATGTTCAGACTGAAAAGAATTCAGAGGCTGTGAATGGCGCCGACGAGGTGATCAAGAAAGCCAGTGAATTTGATTTCTTTATTAGTAAAGACAGTTTGAATAGACTCTTACCCCCATTGTTTATGGGTGTTGGAGTGATGGTTGTATATATTGCACTTTCTCATTTTCATGTTAAGAGTTTAAAAGAAAAAGAAGACTTAAAGAAAGAGCTGAACGAGTTGCGTTCAGAATATATCAGTGCTAAAAGTAATCTGATGAAGCGCAGTAATCAGAGTGAAGTGGCGAACCGTTTGCAATTAGAAGGGGTGAAGGAACTGCGTACCCCACCGGCAATTATTGAGAAGGAGGCTAAGAAATGAATTTAAAGAAAGCCATTTTACTCCGCTCATGGATTGCCTTTATGCTGGTTTTTGTGCTGGCTGTTCGCATCATCTGGCAAATCATCGATCTTCAATTTAATCAGAAAGAAAAGTACCTTAGCATCAGTCGCGAGCAAAGCACAAAATGGCGCGAAATACAGGCTTCAAGAGGCAATATTTACGCCGAAGACGGCAGCTTACTCGCCACCAGTATTCCGAAGTACGAGTTGCATATGGACACTAAAGTAGAGACCATTACCAACGAGTATTTTAATAAGAACATCGACAGTCTATCTTGGTATTTTGCTACAACATTTACAGATAAATCACAGAACGAATGGCGCAATTATATTGTAGCTGCAAGAAATCGCGGTGAACGTTATCTGCTTTTAAAACGCGATGTCGATTATTACATCGTCAAGCAAATGGAGCAATGGCCCATCTTTAATCTTGGTAAGTATAAAGGTGGATTTATAAAAATCGAAAAATTCAAACGCGAGATACCTTTTGGTATGCTGGCTTTGAGAACGATAGGCTATACCAATCAGTCGGGCACCAAAATTGGTTTAGAAGGTTCTTATGATTCGTTTTTATCAGGCACAGTAGGCAAGCGACTTGAGCAACGCATTATCGGGAATGTCTGGAAGCCAGTTGACAACAGCGAGGAAATGGAACCGCGCAATGGTTTCGATGTCTACACCACTTTGGATATAAATATTCAGGACGTGGCCGAAAACGCCCTGAAGCAATCGCTGATTGCCAATAATGCCGACCACGGTTGTGCCATTTTAATGGAAGTTAAAACGGGCGCTATTAAAGCCATTGCCAATCTCAAGCGCAATTCTGATAACACTTATTTTGAAGCAGAAAATTATGCTGTCAACGAATTCTCGGATCCGGGTTCAACCTTCAAACTGGTGAGTGCCATGGCGCTTTTAGAGGACAAGTATGTGAAACTGACAGATACCATAGACATAGAGTGGGGTAAAACTACTTTTGGTCCCTTAAACATGGTTGATGCTCACGAATCAGCTACCAGATATGCTACCTTTCAACATGTTTTCGAACATTCGAGCAATGTTGGAATAGCAAAATCTGTATATAAACACTATAAATCTAATCCTGAGAAGTTCTTACAGTACGCCAACAGACTGGGCTTAAATAAGAATTTTAGTTTTGATATCAGAACCACCCGCGAGCCGCATCTCAGAAATACCCGAGATTCGAAATGGAGCGGTACATCATTGCCATTTATGAGTATCGGTTACGAGATGGAACTGAGCTCTCTTCAGGTGCTTACAATGTACAATGCCATTGCCAATAATGGTGTTATGGTAAAGCCATATCTTGTCAAAGAGGTTAAAGAGTTTGGAAAGGTGATTAAGGCCTGCAGCACCGAAGTGATCAATCCAAAAATATGCAGTCAGGAAACATTGGTGCAGCTTAAAAAATTATTAGAAGGTGTTGTAGAAAATGGTACAGCAACCAATTTAAAAGGTTTGAATTACAAGGTTGCCGGAAAGACAGGAACTGCTCAGATCATTGCAAATGGTCGTTATGATAAAGCGTCTCACAAAGCTTCGTTTGTTGGGTATTTTCCGGCAGATAATCCTCAGTATACCTGTATCGTCGTCGTGAATGCTCCCAGCAATGGGGTGTATTACGGGGGCTCTGTTGCCGGTCCGGTGTTTAAAGAGATTGCCGATAAAGTATACAGTACCAGCCTGAACTTACATCAGCCACTTAAGAAAGTTGAACAACCTGGCATGCCTAAAGTTAAAAATGGCAGTCGCGATGATATTAAAATGGTGCTGAATAAGCTTACCATCAGTTCTCATCAGATTAAAGGAGAAGCCGAAACAGAATGGGTGAAGGCCAGTTCTGATGTCAGTTCTATTGATTTGAAGGAAATAGAAACGGATGTGAAGAAAGTACCTGATGTGAAAGGTATGGGTTTAAAGGATGCTATTTATCTGCTCGAGAACAGAGGCTTAAAAGTGGTAGTTGATGGCTATGGAGCTGTCATTTATCAGTCTATTCTCGCCGGCACACCAATTACTACTAAAGGGTCTACTATTTATATCAAATTATCTCCATGAGTCGCCTTTTAAAAGATATCGCAGTATACAAAGGTATTATCGCTGTTCACGGAACAGACGATGTGATGGTGCATGCGCTCGAGCTTGATTCAAGGGCTGTTACCGCAGGCTCTGCCTTCTTTGCCGTTAAAGGCACAACTGTAGATGCTCATCATTTTATACCAGATGTTATTGCTAAAGGTGCTTCAGTGATTGTATGCAGTACATTGCCAGATGAGAGACCAGAGCATGTTACCTTTGTTTTGGTTGACGATGTGCAGCAATCTGTGGGATATTTTGCGTCAGCTTTCTATCATTACCCATCTTCGAAATTTAAACTCATTGGTGTTACCGGTACTAACGGAAAAACTACCACCACCACCATGTTGTTTAATCTGTTTACCTCGCTTGGTAATACCTGCGGATTAGTCAGTACAGTTGACTATCGTATTGCAGGAAAAACTTACACCAGTTCGCATACCACACCTAATCCCATCAGACTGAATCAGCTGATGGCAGAAATGGTGGAGGCCGATTGCAGCTATTGTTTTATGGAGGTCAGTTCGCACGCAGTAGTGCAGGGAAGAATCAACGGACTGGAGTTTGATGGCGCGGTGTTTACCAATATCACCCACGACCACCTGGATTATCACGGCACCTTCGAGAATTATATAAAAGCCAAAAAACTGTTCTTCGATCAATTACCAATGGAAGCTTTTGCGCTGGTAAATAAAGATGATAGAAACGGAACGGTGATGACACAAAATACCAAAGCATCAAGGTATTCTTATGCGCTTAAATCTCCAGCCGATTTCCATTGTAAAATTCTGGAAAGCGACTTCGAAGGTTTATTGCTTAAAATGGACAACGACGAGGTTTGGTTCAACCTTGTTGGACAGTTTAATGCCTATAATTTACTGGCAGTATATGCAGCAGCAATTTGCTTAGGAGAAGACAAGCAAGATGTTTTACAAAATCTGAGTAACCTCACCGGTGCTGAAGGAAGATTTGATTATATCGTATCCCCACAAGAGTCTATTATTGGAATTGTTGATTATGCCCATACTCCAGATGCATTATTAAATGTGCTTTCTACCATCAAGAAATTTCAAAAAGGCGGTGAACAACTCATAACCGTTGTTGGATGTGGAGGTGATCGTGATAAGTCAAAGCGAAAATTGATGGGAGCAGCTGCTGCAGAATTCAGTACCAAAGCCATTTTTACTTCAGACAATCCAAGAAGTGAAGAACCTGCTGCTATCCTAAAAGATATGCATGAGGCTTTGGATGAGGAAATGAAAAGAAAAGTGTTGACCATTGAGGATCGTCGTGAAGCCATTCGAACTGCAGTGATGTTGGCAAAACCTACTGATATCATTTTGGTTGCAGGAAAAGGTCATGAAAAATACCAAGAAATAAAAGGAGAGCGATTTCCCTTTGATGATAAAGCAACGCTCACATCAATCATTAGTGAATTAAATAAATAACCCAGCATGTTGTATCATTTCTTTCAATGGTTGCAAAATGAACAGATCCGGATACCGGGTGGGGGACTATTCCAGTTCATTACATTCAGGGCTATGCTGGCTGTATTATTGTCGCTTGTCATCACCTTAGTGTATGGAAAGAAAATTATCAACTTGCTAAGAAAATTACAAGTTGGCGAGAGTGTTAGAGAATTGGGTTTACAGGGTGAAGAACAAAAAAAGGGTACACCAACCATGGGTGGCTTTATTATTTTGTTGGGTATTTTGATTCCAACCTTATTGTTTGCCAACCTAGATAAAGTATATATCAAGTTGTTGCTCTTGAGTACAGTTTGGTTGGGTTTGGTTGGATTTGTAGATGACTATTTAAAACTACGTGCAAAAAGAATTGCGCAGCAAAAAGGGGTTGCCTACAAAAAAGGAAATGACGATGGTCTAGCGGGTTGGTTTAAAGTGTTAGGTCAAGTTGGCTTAGGTGTAATAATTAGTATCACGCTTCTTTTTAATGATAATGTGAAAGTGATGCGTGAATACAAGGGGGCAGTAAAACCTGCTAATGCCAGTGAGATCAAGTATCAAGGTGGTGTTCGCTATTTTGTAAAAGCGGATGAACCCATTACTACTATTCCTTTTATCAAGGATCATGAATTTAACTATGCAAAATTATTGCCTGCTTCACTTAGAGAGTATGGTTGGATAGTATACATGCTTGTTATTATTTTCATTGTGACTGCTGTATCTAATGGTGCTAATATTACTGACGGGTTAGACGGACTGGCAACTGGGGTCTCTGCGATTATTGGAGTTTGCCTCGCGCTCTTTGCTTATGCTAGTGGTAATCTAATTTTAGCCGACTACCTCAACATCATGTACATTCCAAATTTGGGCGAGGTATCCATTTTTATTGCAGCCATGATTGGTGCCTGTATTGGGTTTCTATGGTACAATACCTATCCGGCTCAGGTTTTCATGGGTGATACAGGTAGCCTGGCGCTGGGCGGTATTATTGCTG